>JAGHCI010000047.1:0-11115 GCA_021160545.1 Candidatus Aerophobota bacterium
AGCCTGCTCAATGGATCCTACAGGGGCAAGGATAGTGGGAATTTCGCCAGAAAAAATGAGGATGCTCTCCTTTTCTATTTCTGCAGGTCTTGGTGGGATGGTGGGAGTTTTAATTGCTCCTGTTTTTTACGCAAATTCTGACCTTGGTCTGAATTTAGGAATTAAAGGTTTTTGTGCAGCTGTTCTTGGGGGAATGGGAAATATTCCGGGAGCTATTGTGGGTGGTTTTATAATAGGAATTTCAGAGGCTATGGGAGCCTCTTTTGCCTCTTCTTATAAGGATATCATAGCTCCTGTTCTTATGCTTTTTGTTCTTTATCTAAAACCTCGAGGAATTTTGGGAGGACGAAGTTGAAAAGGGACCTTAAAAAAGGTGTAATATTTGCGCTAATTGTGGTAACAGCCCCCTTTATTTTCAGATATGTTATCTTTTATCCTCTTGAACCTCTGTTAAGGGCTGGCTTTTTTGTTATGCTTGCGGTAAGTTTAAGTCTTGTGGTAGGCCTTGCAGGCCAGATGTCCCTGGGACACGGTGCTTTTTTTGGGATTGGAGCCTACACAGCCGGTATAATGGCAACAAAATTAAATCTGCCCTTTTTTTTGACAATACCAATTGGGACTTTATCTGGAATTATAGCAGGATTTTTAATTGGTTATCCTGTGCTTAAATTAAAAAGTTATTATCTTGCTCTTGCAACTTTAATAATTGGTATAGCTACATATGAATTTTTTAAAGCAGCAGACAGTTTAACAGGGGGAGAAATGGGACTTTATAATCTTCCCAATATCCAGATAGGGAAAATTGAATTTTATTCTCCTTTCTCCCATTACTTTATTGTGTGGAGTTTTGCTTTGTTAACTGTTTTTTTTTGTGATTTTTTCTCCACATCACCTGTGGGAAAGAGGTTAAAAGCTCTTCATTCAGACGAGGAAGCGGCAGAGTGTGTTGGAATTGATGTTTTTGGTTTAAAGCTCAAAGTTTTTGTTTTCGCCTCAGCTATTGCTGCTTTTGCTGGAACTTTGTTTGCTCATTGTTCTTATGGAACAATATATCCTGGTGAATTCGATGTAGGTCTTTCTATTAAGATTATTACCATGGTGGTTTTAGGAGGAATGTACTCTGTTTATGGAGCTGCCATGGGCGCAGTGATTGTTTCTCTGGTTCCAGAGGTGATAAGAAGGATAGGAGATTTTTTTTACATGGATCTTACTCAGATAACTCACATAAACGATATAATATTTGGGATTATACTTATTCTCTTTATGATATTTTCTCCTGAGGGTATTCTTGCAAAAAAGGAGGAAAAAAGTGCTTGAGGTTAAGGGAGTGTCTCGCTATTTTGGAGGACTTGTTGCTCTTGAGGACGTCTTTCTGGAGGTTAGAGAGGGAGAAATTGTTGGTCTTATGGGTCCTAATGGTGCGGGAAAAACCACTCTCTTTAACGTGATAACCAATCTTATTCCCCCAAGCAAAGGAGAGGTTTATTTTAAGGGAGAAAAAATCACAGGACTTGCTCCTCACGAGGTTGCAAGAAAGGGTGTTGTTAGGACATTTCAAAATGTAAGAGTTTTTGAGCATCTAACTGTTTTGGAAAATGTGGAAGTGGCAGTGCCTGAGAATAACAGAACAGGTTTCTTACAGGTTATGTTTCCTTTTTTTAAGTTAAATTCTTTAAATGGCTTTATTGAAGAAAAGGCATACACTTATCTTAAGATTGTAGGACTTGCCCATCTTGCCAGGAAAAATTCCTCCTCCTTAACCTTCGGGCAACAAAGACTTTTGGGAATTGCGCGTGCTCTTGCCTGTGGGCCTGAGTTTCTTCTTTTTGATGAACCTTCTGCCGGGTTAAACAGACAGGAAATATCTGAGCTTTTAAAAGTTATAGAGAATATTCATCAAAGAGGAACCACAATCTTTATTATTGAGCATAATATTGGTATGCTTATGAGCCTTGCTCAGAGGATAATTGTGCTTGACAGAGGAAAAAAAATACTGGAAGGAACACCTGAAAGGATAAGAGAAGAAAAGAAAATTCTGGATATCTATTTTGGCAGGAGAGAAAAATGTTCTGTTTAGAAGTTGTGAGAGTTGAGGCAGGTTATGGAAAAATAAAAGTTTTAAAAGGGGTGAGTCTTTCTGTTCAAAAAGGAAGGATAGTTTTACTTGTCGGTCCCAATGGGGCAGGAAAAAGCACCCTGGCAAAAGTTATTATAGGGCTCCTCTCTCCTTTTAAAGGGAAGCTTCTATTTGAAAGAAAAAACATTCTGGGAATAACACCTGAAAAAGCATTCAGGATGGGTATAACGTTTGTTCCGGAGGAAAGGAACCTTTTCTGGGAAATGAGCGTGAGGGAAAATCTTTTGATGGGAGATATTTACGCAAAAAAATATGAACTTGAAGAAAGACTTGAAAAGATTTATAATATTTTTCCCTTTTTAAAAGAAAGAGAAAAACAGATAGCAGCAACTCTTTCTGGTGGAGAGCAACAGATACTTGCTGTTGCAAGGGCTCTTGTTAGCAATGTTAAATTACTTATACTGGATGAACCATGTAATGGGATGGCCGCTGGAGTTGTTGAAAGGTTATTTGAGGCTCTTTTGAAGTTGAGAGAAAAAGGGGTTACAATTTTACTTATAGATCAGAATATGGAAGCTATTGAAATTGCCGATTATGCTTATGCAATGCGGACAGGAGAAATTATTGCTTGGGGAAGACCTGAGGATATTTTTTCTGAAAGTAACACGAAGATGCTTTTCTTAACTTAAAAATTCAGGAGAGAAACCTTATGAATGGAAAAAGTTTACTTTTAATGGGTAATGAGGCTATTGCGCAAGGTGCATATGAGGCTGGGGTAAAAGTTGCCTCAGCTTATCCCGGGACTCCAAGCACAGAAGTTATGGAGACTCTTGCCAAGTTTAAAAGCAGTGATATTTGGTGTGAGTGGGCTCCCAACGAAAAGGTGGCTCTGGAAGTAGCTGCTGGTGCCTCTCTTACTGGAGTAAGATCACTTGTTGCCATGAAACATGTGGGATTGAATGTAGCTGCTGACCCTCTTATGACTTTATCTTACATTGGTGTTGAGGGGGGACTTGTAGTGGTTGTTGCAGATGATCCCGGGATGCATTCCTCGCAAAATGAACAGGACACAAGAAATTATGCAAAGTTTGCAAAAATACCTTTACTTGAACCTTCTGACAGTCAGGAGGCAAGGGATTTTACAATTTTTGCTTTTGAACTTTCAGAAAAATTCAAGACGCCTGTCATTTTACGTAGCACAACGCGCATTTCTCATTGCAAGTCTCCTGTTAAAATTGGGGAGAGAAAGGATCTTCCAAGGATTGCTCACTTTAATAAAGATCCTAAAAGGTACGTCCCTGTTCCAGCATATGGGAGGGAAATGAGGGAAAAAGTGGAAGAAAGGCTTTTAAGGCTGAAGGAGTACTCCAACAGGTGTCCTTACAACAGGGTAATCAAGAGAGGGAAAGAACTGGGGATAATAACAGCAAGTATTTCCTTTCAATATGCCATGGAGGAATTTCCTTACGCTTCTGTGTTAAAACTTGGTTTATCTTACCCTTTTCCAGATGATCTTATAAAAGATTTTGCCTCACAGTGCGATAGAGTGATTGTAATAGAGGAGCTTGATGATTTTATTGAGGAGCATGTGAAAAGTCTTGGGATAAAAGCAGAGGGGAAAAAGTATTTCCCTGCAATAGGAGAGCTAAATCCTGACAGAGTTGCAGCAGGACGCAGAAAGATAAAAGGAGAAAAGGAACTCGAGAAGGAGGATGAAGGTGTTTTTCTTCCTGCAAGGCCTCCTGTTTTTTGCCCTGGTTGTCCTCACAGAGGCCTTTTCTACGCCCTTTCCAGGATAGATTGTATCGTGACAGGAGATATAGGATGTTACAGTCTGGGTGTATTTCCTCCCTATGAAAGAATGGATACCATCCTCTGTATGGGAGGAGGTATAACACTTGCTCATGGTATGGATAAGGCAGGATTGAGAGAGAAGCCTTTAATCGGGATAGTAGGAGATTCTACCTTTTTCCATTCTGGAATTACAGGACTTCTTGAGGTATCTTACAATAAGGGAATCTCCACCATAATAGTTGTTGATAATAGAGTTACCGCTATGACCGGTCATCAGGAACATCCTGGTACAGGAAAAACTCTTATGGGAGAGGTAACTTATACCGCTTATCCGGAGGATTTTGCAAGAGCCTGTGGAATAAAAAATATAAGGGTTATTGACCCTCTGGAT
Source organism: Candidatus Aerophobota bacterium (assembly GCA_021160545.1). Lineage (GTDB taxonomy): Bacteria > Aerophobota > Aerophobia > Aerophobales > B3-G15 > CBFDTW01. Next base: position 4,263 of record JAGHCI010000047.1, read on the forward strand.
TTAAAAAAGACCCTGGATACAATAAAGGAAGAGATAAAAAAGGATTCCCCTTCGTTGATTGTCTCAAGAAGACCTTGCACTCTTCTTGAGAAAAAGAAAGTAAAAAGCTACTTTTTTGTGAATTATGAGGATTGTATAAACTGTGGCAAGTGTATGAAAGTTGGGTGTCCTGCTATCTATAAAAAGGAAGATAAGATATTTATAGATCCTATTCTCTGTCAGGGTTGTGGTTTTTGTGCTCAGGTTTGTCCTAAGGAAGCAATTAAAAAAGTGGGTGATTTTATATAAAGTAAAGCAGGTTATTTTTCCAGGTCTTCTTTCATTTGCTGGAACTGCTCTCTTGTAATTTCTCCCCTTGCATAGCGTTTTTTAAGTATTTCAATGGGTGAATCAGAAGCAGAATCTTTTTGAAGAGAACCTGCGGCTATTATCTTTTCCAGCTGACTCTCCCACCACTCGTGAGCTTCAAAGTGAGTATTTGGGTCTTTAAATAAAACATAACTCCACCATACAGCCCAGATAAGGTTAACTCCTGGCACTATCATTAAGATGATGTAAAGAGCCATGTTTCTTGCTGGGAGAGGTTTTGATATCCCGGCATCAAAGGAAATATCTTTTTCTTTTAATGCCTTTTTTACCTGGTTGAAAAAATGTATCTCTGCCTGTTCGTGGACATAATAATCTATTGTAAGCCAGTACCAGGCAACAAGAGTCAGGATAAATCCTACTATACCGAAAATATAGCTGAAAATTACCCATAAAATAAAAAAGGTGGTACTTCTTTTTTGCTCTCTCAGAGAAAGCTGGATTTCACTTCCTGTCCATAGTGGAATTTCCACGTTGTATTTTTCTTTTATCCAGTTTACAAGATTTTTTCTAAGAGACTTTGCTCTTTCAATGTGTTCGTTTCTTCTTCTGTAAAGTTGCCACTGGTACCACCAGAAAATAATCGATAGAGCAAGGAATATTGCCATAATAGTTAATATCCATCCACCAAGATAAAGAAAAAACTCAAAGGGAAGGTGTGGTCTGTAATCAAAATACCACCTTCCTCTTAGAAAATGCCACCTCCACTGCATACCTACAAGAAAGGATGCAAAGATTAAAAGACCAATTAATATTAGAATGACAACTATGTAGGTTCCAAAGGAAAGGTAACGGTCTGTTTTTTTTCTCTGGCTAAGTTCCTGAATAAGGTTGTTCTTCATTCAGATACAAACCTTTCTTTGTAAAACCATTTTGTGGCCTTTTCTATCTCTTTTCTTGTTGGTTTCAGGTAGCAGAGAAGATTGTAAGGAGTTGTCTTGCATTTTTTTATTTTTTCCCGTAGTTTTAAAAGATGCTCTTTTTTTCTTTCTGCATCTGGTATCCTCTGTTCACCTGTTTTCTTTTTCTCAAGTTCAGAAATCATGGATTCCCAGTCTTCGTTGTAATGAAGGTGAAGAACTATTGCACTCCACAGGTCATTGTTGGTGAAATGTACATCTTCTTTTCCATGGGATGGGGATACCTTAACCAGGATTTCGGGACCCTTTGGGGGAGGGAAAGGTATTTTGTTTATCTTACCATCCTCTTTTATTATACAGGATATTGCTTTTTGTATCTCCGTGTCATTTTTTATCTCTCCTGCCTCTTTTAAGCTGTGGTAGAGGCTGGCAATGTTTTGCAATATTCTCCGGGTCTCTTCGTAGTTAAGAGCTGATTCCCCATATTCTTGAGGGATAAATTTTGATACAAAATAACTAAAGTCCCAGACTTTAAAATCTTCCAGGCTTTTTTTTGTAAAGGAAAAATACTGAGCAAAGTCAATAAAACATTGAATGTCCTCCCACACCTGGTCAATCTCCTCGAGAGGCAGGTTTTTTTTGCGTAAAGACTGGATAAATCTTGTTACCTGATTTTCTCTCAGAAATAAGTCCTGGTCAACATATTTTTTAAAGTAAGTTTTAATCTCTTCTATAAGCTCAAGATAGTCTTCTTCCTCCCATGGCGAAAATTTCTTTGTTTTTACTTTTTTTCTCTCACTTACCTTTTTTAAACTGTATACCTCCGGCAATATTTCTTTTAATAATTTTCTTAACTCCCTTGGTATTACAGCTATCTTGTAAAGTCTGTTTTTTACAGGAGCTCTTCCCACAAATACAAGTCCTCTCACTCTTAGCTGCCCCAGAGGACTTAGAGGTGGCTCCTCCACCCACCACCATCCGTCATTACTTTCATCTGTATTTGCCTGGCGGGATAAACTCTGAAAGGTTGCCCATCCTCCTTTTTCCAGGAGGTATTTTATTATAAAAAGGGAACTTCTGCTAAGCTCCACAAGAACCTTTTTTAGAAATTTCCTGTTACATAAGATATGGGTTATATACTGTATTTGTTCTTTTTTACTTACATCTTCCACATAACCGAGTTGATAATAAATGGCTTTAACCCAGTGAGAGGGAAGTTTACTCAATTCAATTTTAAGACGAGCGTCTTTACTTATACCTTTTTTATCTTCTTTTTCTTTCCACTTTTTTTCCAGCTCTTCTTGAATGGATCTTAAAAGATACCGTTCAATTGAGTTGTCTTTTTCCTCTTCCATAATTTCCACCTCCAGAATTTCTCAGCTTTCAACTAATCTTAACAATAAGTAAAAAAATGGCAAGTGGATGATGGAGAAAAATTTGCTACACTATATATAAAAAACTATGGATTTAATTGAGATAATAGGTGTTTCCAAAAGGTTTAAGGAAAAGAAGGGGTATTTTCGTGCCCTTGATGATGTGAATCTTAAGATTAGGAAAGGCGAGATATTTGGTCTGTTAGGACCCAATGGTGCAGGAAAAACCACTCTTTTGAATATTATTTTAGGTATTGTTTTGCCTGATAGAGGGAAGGTTAAAATTAAAGGTAGAGATATCGGAAAAGAAAGAGAAATTGTGGAGAGAATGAACTATGTCTCAGGGGAGACAAGATTTCACTGGGTTCTTACAGTAAAAGACGTGCTTAAATTTTACGGCGTATCTTATGGAATTTCAAGAAAGAAACTTAAAAGAAAAATAGATGAACTTTTGTGCTTTTTTGAAATTGAAAACATAGCCTACAGAAAGTTTGATTCACTTTCAACAGGTGAAAAGATGAGGCTTATATTTGCCAAAGCTCTTTTAAATGAACCTGAGATTTTGCTTTTTGACGAGCCTACCCTGGGTCTTGATCCCCAGATAGCAGTAAAGGTAAGAGGGGAGATTGCAAGGATAAACAGGGAACTTGGCACCACTGTTCTTCTCACAAGTCACTACATGCAGGAGGTTGAACAGCTTTGCCACAGGATTGCCTTTATCAGGAAGGGGAAAATAGTGGATGTGGGAAAAGTAGAGGATCTGAAAAAGAGGAAATTCTCAACTTACGAGGTAGTGGTAGAAGTAGGAGAAATTAAGGATGCTGATTTATTAAGGAGAAAAGGATTTGAAATTAAGGGGAAAAAGGTGAGGATAATTTTATCCTCTCAGGGTAATCTGGGAGAAGCTCTGTCTTTTCTTTTTAAAAATGGCTACAGGGTTTTAAACCTTGAAATTAAAAGACCAACACTTGAGGATTATTTTATAAAGAGCCTGGAAGATGAGGATAAAATGGTATAAAGTGGTTGCCCTTATAATGAGGGATTTTATTATATTTTTCAAATCCCGCTGGAGAGTGGTAGAATTTTTTTATTTTCCTGTAACAGGCGTAATTATCTGGGGGCTTTTTGCTCTTTATACGAGAGATTTTGCAAGGGAAACAGGTCTTATGGTGCTTGTTGTCAATATTTTCTGGAGTTTTGCTTACATATGTCAGAGCACCATAAACCTCCAGATGAATGAGGATATATGGAGCGGAAGCCTAAAACAGGTGCTCGTATCGGGAATTTCTGAGACAGAGTATATACTGGCAAGGATTATTTCCTCTATCGTGATATCCTCTATTATTATGATTATCATGTTTTTTGTTGCTCTTTTTTTTGGCTTTTCCATTGAAGGAAAATTGGAGGAATTTTTTTATCTTACTTTAATCACTCTAATTTCTTCTGTTGCCCTTGCAATAATGATTGCTGCTTTTATAATTTTTCTTGGGAGAGACTATGCATTTTTGTCCTGGACCATTTTACAGCTTTTTATTCTTCTTTCTGCACCTCTTTTTCCTGTAAGCATACTGCCTTTACCTTTACAAATTATTGCTCATTTTATGCCTTTCACAAATATTTTTGTTGCAGTGAGAGAAATGGTGAGGACAGGCTTTGTGGAAGAATCTATTCTGACAAGGGCTTTGATGGTTTCTCTTGTTTATCTTTTTTTATCCTCTCCTCTTTATCTTTTTGCCTTTAAAAGGGCAAAAAAGACAGGAAAACTTGCAAATATAGGATGAATGAAGTTATCTATAAAGTAAGATTTTCCTCTATTTCTCTTGGAGTTATATCAAGGCGATAGTTTAGCCATTCCTTTAGTTTGGTTTCTATTAGTTTTTCTATGACCTCCTCACCCAGAGTTTCTTTTAAAAGCACACTTTTTTCTGCCTCCTTTATAGCTGAGTAAAGGTCATGAGGTAAAGACTCTATTTTTTGTTTCTCCCTTTCAAGGTCAGACATGGCGTAAAGATCCTCATTCACAGGATCCGGAAGGGGATATTTATTGTCAACACCCTTAAGTCCTGCTGCAAGCAAAACTGTAAAACAAAGATAAGGATTACAGGCAGCATCAGGGAATCTTATTTCTATCCTGGTGGCAGCCTCTTTTCCTTTCCTGTAAACAGGTACTCTGACAAGGACCGATCTGTTCCTTTCTGCCCAGGCTATGTAAACCGGCGCCTCAAAACCAGGAACAAGCCTTTTGTATGAGTTGTACCATTGATTTGTTATAAGACATATCTCTTTGCTGTGTTTGAGAATTCCTGCCAGAAAATGTTTTGCAAGGGTAGATAAATTATAAGGATCATCAGGGGAGAAAAAGGCATTTCTATTTTCCTGGAAGAGAGAAAGATGAGTGTGCATTCCCGAGCCGTTTTCTCCTCTTAAAGGTTTTGGCATAAAGGTTGCGTGAACTCCGTTCCTTTCTGCTATTTCTTTAACAAGCCATTTATGTGTTTGCAAGTTGTCAGCCATGGTTAAAGCATCCTTGTACTTGAGGTCAATTTCATGCTGTGAGGGTGCAACCTCATGATGGGCGTATTCCACCGGTATATTCATACTTCGCAGGGCAAAAACAGTCGCCTCTCTCAAGCTATCTCCCTGATCCACAGGATTAAGATCAAAATAGCCCGCCTCGTCAAGAATAACAGGTTCTTTTTTATTGGCAAAGTAAAAATATTCTGCTTCAGGTCCTATGTTCATGTGAGTAAGATTGTGGTTTTTAAGTTTCTCCAGGTTTTTGATTAATATTTGCCGTGAGTCACTGAGGTAGGGTTCTCCACCAGGTGTATAAATAGCGGCAAACATTCTCAAAGCCTTACTTCCACCTATTTTAAAGGGGATAAGTTGCGCTGTTTCTGGTAGGGGAAAAGCCACCATATCACTTTCTTGAATTCTTTTGTATCCAAGAATTGAGGAGCCGTCAAAACCCATCCCATAGGAGAAAGCATCAGAAAGCTCGGTGGGAGTGATGCTGAAACTTTTCAAAAATCCAAGAAGGTCTGTAAACCACAGGCGAATAGAATCTATTCTTTTCTCCTTCACGAATTCTATCACATCCTGGGCATCTCTAAGATTGAGGCCATTTAAGGAACCATATTCTTTAACGTATTTTTCCATTTCTTCCCTGAACTGCGCAACTCTTTCCCTCAAGGTCATTATAAAAGCTCCTTTTATATTTTATTTTTTTATGAATTTGTCTAATTCTAACGATAAAAAAGACCTTGTCAAATGTAGGCGCCTTTTCTCAGCTTTCAAAAAGGAGTTTATGTAGAGCTTTTTCATACTTGACAGGGAGGAGGAATTTTTTTATTTAATGTGCTGGGGTTAGACTAACTCCGGAATCTTAAAGGAGGCCAAAATGGCTTCTGATGAAAAAATAACAAGAGAAGAGGCAAAAAGAAAAATAGAAAGGTTACGGGAAGAGATTCGTTACCATGACTATCGCTATTATGTTTTAAACGAACCGGAGATATCAGATGCTGAATATGATAGGCTTATGCGAAGGCTTCAGGAACTTGAGGAGATGTTTCCTGATCTTGTAACACCTGACTCTCCCACCCAAAGAGTGGGAGCTCCACCAAAAGAGGAATTTGGAACGGTGAGACATTTTATCCCCATGCTAAGTCTTGCAAATGCCTTTGAGGAAAATGAGGTGTACGATTTTGATAGAAGAGTTAAGAAAGGTTTAGATGGAGGAAAACCTGAGTATGTGGCAGAGCCAAAAATAGATGGTCTTGCTGTGGAAATAGTTTATGAGAGAGGAGTGATGAAAGTGGGTTCAACAAGAGGGGATGGACAGGTTGGAGAAGATGTGACAGAGAATTTAAAAACAATAAGATCTATTCCTCTCAGGTTAAGGGATGAGGAAGTTCCTCCACCTGATTTGATAGAGGTGAGAGGAGAGGTTTATATGAGAAAGGATGACTTCCACAGGTTAAATCGGGAAAGAGAGAAAAAAGGGGAGCCTCTTTTCGCAAACCCCAGGAATGCTGCTGCAGGCTCCTTGCGTCAGCTTGACCCGAAGGTGACAGCTTCCCGCCCCTTAGGGGTGTTTTTTTACGGAATAGGAAGAGTGGAAGGAAGAGAATTTAAGACTCACTGGGAAGTACTTCAGAATTTTTTAAAATGGGGACTTGTGGTAAATCCTCATGTGAAGCTTTGCACAAGTATCGAGGAATGTATAGATTATTACAGAAAAATGCTGGATATAAG
>JAGHCI010000133.1:0-2684 GCA_021160545.1 Candidatus Aerophobota bacterium
CACTGGAGGTTGCAAAAAGGGTAAGGGAGATATTTAAAAACAAAGTCTTTAAAACAACAATATGTAACAGTGTAAGATTTAAGGAAGCACCTGTGAGGGGTGAGACTATATTAGAATATGTCCCCACTCATAAAGGTGCAATGCAATACCGCAGTCTGGCAAAGGAGGTGATAAAAGTTGGCAAAAAGAGCACAGCTACCAAGAGCAAATGATGTCCTGATAGGAATAGACCCAAAAGAAAAAGAAAGAAAAACAAAAATCAGAAAGCAGAAGGCAAAGTCCATTCAGATAAGCGTCCATCTTTCTCCTGAGACCTTAAAGATGATAGAAACAGCAAAACTTAAACTCTTCACAGACTACGATATAAAACTTACAAGGTCTGAAATAATAGAAAGGATTATTAAAAGCACAGTGAGTGACGAAAAAAAGCTGATAGAACTTTTAAGATAAGTTAAAATGCTTGTAACCATATTAGGTTCAGGTGTCTTCAAACCAAAAAGAGTAAGATATCCAAGCGGGATTGCTCTTTGTATCGGTGAAAAAACTATTATCTTTGATGCAGGCAGTGGGACATTTATGCGAGCGGTGGAGGCTGGGATAGATTATGAAAAGATAGAGCACATCTTTATCACACACCTTCATATTGACCATGTATCAGACCTTTTACAATACCTCTGGGCTTTTCATCTTGACAGAAAAAAAGACCTTTTTCTTTTTGGTCCAAAAGGCTTCGGAGGATTTTACAACACACTCACAAAACTTGCTCCTCAATTCTTAAATCTCCCCTTTAAGGTAAAATTAAAAGAGCTTGAAGGAGGAGAGGAAATCCTGCTTCCCTTTTGTAAAGTGGAGGTAGCCCAAACAAAACACTCAAAGGAAGTTTTATCCTTATGTTACAAAGTCCAGGCGGAAGGAAAAATATTCTGCTATTCAGGAGATACAGGATACTGTGAAGAACTTATAGATTTTTTCAAAAACGCAGATCTTCTTATTCTTGAGTGCACCATGCCGGATGAAAAAAAGATAGAGACTCACCTTTCTCCAGCAGAATGTGCAAAAATAGCAAAAAAGGCAAAAGTTAAAAAACTTGTTTTAACCCACCTTGATTTTGATCCTGAGAGAGCAAAAAATGGATGTATAAAAGCCTCTTTTAAGGAAGTTGTAGTGGCAGAGGACCTCATGAAGATAAGAGTATAAACCTCTTTAAGAAAAAAACGAAAACCCCAGAATAAAAAATAAACTGGCAAGACCTGTTGTCAGTAAAGTGGCAACCCCTGCTGACCGTATCCACATCTTCAAATCTATGGGATAAGAGGTTTTATCAGTAATCCCCATGACAATAACCCCTGCAGAAGAGCCTATAGGAGTTCCATTTCCACCAAAACCTGCTCCAATTGCAAGTGCCCACCACAGAGGATTAATGTCAACACCCATTGCCCCAAGATGTTTTATAACTGGTATCATAGCTGCTGTGCAGGGAATATTATCAACAAAAGCAGAAAAAATAGCCGAAAGCCACATAATTACAAGAGCTAAAATCAAGGGGTTTGAAGATACACCGGTTAAGGCTCTCCCTATAAGTTCTAAAAATCCTGCCTGATCAACTCCTCCCACTATTACAAAAAGCGAGGCAAAAAAGAAAAGCACAGACCACTCTATCTCAGAAAGAATACTTTCCACTTCCCCTCTTCCAACAATCACAAGAGTTATTGTAGCTCCCAGAAGGGCAACAAAGGCGGGTTTTAAATGGTGGACTTCCTCGGTGGCAAAAAGAGAAAAAACCAAAGATAAAGAAATGATGCAGTTTAAAAGGACCTTCTTATCCTTTATGGAACCTTCTTCTCTCAATTGAGAAAGCTTGCGAATTCTATCCTCTTTTCTCCTAAGAGAAGATGAAAATATGATTTTAAAAAAAACAATGGATACAATTCCGGCACAGACTGAAACAGGCATAAGGTGTAAAATAAAGGAATTGAAAGTAAGACCTGAAGCAGAGGCTATCATGATGTTAGGAGGATCACCAACCATGGTTGCAACTCCTCCTATATTGGATAAAACAACTTCCCCTATGAGAAGGGGAAGAGGATTTATGCCCAGAATATCACTTATAAGAAGAGTTAAAGGGCTCACAAGGAGAATAGTTGTAACATTGTCAATAATCATAGATATGAAACCAGTTATAAGACCAAGCGCAACAAGAAGCTTCCAGGGGTCCCCTTTTGCAAGTTTTACACCCTTTATGGCAACATACCTGAAAAAACCGCTTCTCCTCAGGACAGCAACAATAATCATCATTCCCACCAGAAGACCAATTGTATTAAAGTCTATTTCTCCAAAAGCGGTGGATTGAAGATAAAACCCCCTTATGGTACCGAAAATAAGCATTGCACCGGCTCCAACCATACTGACAACTGTGCGGTGAACTTTTCCCTGGATAAAAAAGCAAAAGCATACCACAAATATCAAAATAGAACCTGCTACATTAACCATATCCGCCATTTACAGAATCCTCTTTCTCATAAATATTTTAGAAAAAAACAAATAAAACTACTAAATAAATTTCTACAAGTTATACAAAACAAAAACCATCTGTCAAGAAAAATCCTTATCCTGTGCTAACTGTGCCAAATTTTGACAGAAGCTAAATAATCTTTATAATAGCAACACATATAGATTCTGTATAC
>JAGHCI010000059.1:0-9900 GCA_021160545.1 Candidatus Aerophobota bacterium
TCTTTTAATTTTGCTCTCACTATTTTAACTTTTTCAAAGCAACTTTTAAGGGAAAATAGCTTTGTATATTTTTTCACAAGAGGAAGAAGGATTTTCTCCTCCTTTGCCATACCTCCACTTAATATAACAATTTCAGGGTTAAATATATTTAAAAGGCTACCTATGCCTATCCCAAGGTACCTGCAGGTCTCCTCCACCACAAAGAGAGCAATCTCATCTTTTTTCTTTGCTGCCTCAAAAACATCCTCACAGGCAAGCTCTTCCTTTTCACTCAATAAAGTTTTGTATCCTTTATCTACAAGGGCTTTTGCTCTTTTTACAACTCCAGTTGCAGAAGCATAAGCCTCAAAACATCCCCTTGCTCCACATCCGCAGGTAATTCCCCCCTCTTTTATTATCATGTGTCCAATTTCTGCTCCACAACCTCTTGCACCTCTGTAAACTTCCCCCTTTATTATAACTCCACCTCCTATACCTGTTCCCAGGGTCAAAAGCAAAATATAGTCAAATCCCCGTCCTGCTCCCAACCACCACTCCCCCAAAGCTGCAGCATTGGCATCGTTTTCTAAGAAACAGGGAATTTTTATCCTCTCCTCAACAATTTTGACAATAGGAATATTCTTCCATGAGGGGATATTGGGAGCCTGGTAAATTATTCCCTCCTCGGTGTTTAAAGGACCAGGTGCTCCAATTCCAACTCCTGCAATTTGATGTGAAGATACGCCCTTTTTCTCTCCTTCTTCTTTGAGAGCTTTAATGGAGAGAAAAAGTTGAGAAAGGACTTTTTCTTTTTCTTTGCTTTCTTTTCCAAAACTCCTTCTTGTATCAGAGGCAAGGACTTTGCCTTCTCTGTCAACAAGCAAAGACTTAATGTTTGTTCCTCCAACATCTATTCCTATTGCAAAACTACTTTTTTTCTTTGTCATTTTACTTTAGTTTGTGTTCAGAGTTTGCGTTTATTAAATCTCCTTGAAACTTTCCTCAAGAATAAATACTGCCTCATCAATTTCTGCCTTCTTTATAATAAGAGGAGGAAGAAACCTTAGTACTTTCCCCTTTGTAACATTTATTAAAAGCCCTTTTTCTCTTGCCTTATCCATTACAGGCTTTCCTTCTATATCAAGTTCCATTCCCAGCATAAGCCCTTTTCCTCTTACCTCCTTTATAAAAGGAAATTTTTCCTTTAAGGATGAAAGCTTTTCCCTGAAGTATCTTCCCACCTCTTTTGCCTTTTCCACAAGCTTTTCCTCTTCCATAATGTTCAGAACCTCCAGAGCTACAGAGGTTACAAGGGGCCCTCCTCCAAAGGTGGAGGCGTGGTCTCCAGGTGAAAAAATATCTGCTATATTTTTTTTAGCAAGACAGGCTCCAATTGGAAGTCCTGCTGCAAGAGGTTTTGCCAGAGTCATTATGTCAGGTTCAACTCCAAAGTGCTGGTAGGCAAACCACTTGCCTGTTCTCCCAAGACCACATTGAACCTCATCAAAGATAAGAAGAATGTCTTTTTCTGTGCAAATCTCTCTTGCAGCTTCAATAAATTCAGGAGAGGCCTCTTTTATGCCACCTTCTCCCTGAATGGGCTCCATTATTATCGCACAGGTTTTTGAGGTTATCATCTCTTTTAGTTTTTTTACGTTGTTAAACTCGCAGAACTTAAATCCTGAAGGGAAAGGACCAAACCACTTTCTGTATTTTTCCTGTCCTGTAAGACCTAAGGTTGCAAGGGTTCTTCCGTGGAAGGAATTTTCCATGGCAACTATTTCAAAAGCACCTTTTTGATAGCCGAATTTTCTTGCAAGTTTTATAGCAGCCTCATTTGCCTCTGCACCAGAGTTACAGAAAAAGACCTTATCAGCAAAGGAAATCTGACATAGCTTTTCGGCAAGCTTTGCCTGGTTTTCTATATGGTAAAGATTTGAGCAATGCACAAGCTTTTGCGACTGTTCTTTTATTACCTTGCATATTCTGGGATGGGAATAACCAACTGCCATAACACCTATGCCCGAGACAAGATCAATATAACATTTTCCTTCCTTATCCCACACCCTTACACCCTCACCCTTTTCTGGCACTATAGGGATGCGGGAGTAGGTTGGCATAAGGTATTTTTGGGAGTTTTCTATCACCTTTTCTGTTTTTTCTTTAAGATTTTTTAATTTTTCTGAATTCATTTTTACCCCACTTTATAAGTTGAACAATTGGTATTTTTGAAGGACAAACATAGGTGCAGCATCCGCATTCTATGCAGTCCATTATGTTGTATTCTCCAAGTTCTTCCCATCTTTCTGCTTTAACAAGTTTTGCAAGAGTTGTAGGGAAAAGTCCCACAGGACAGTGATCAACACACCTACAGCATCTTATGCAGGGCTGTTCTTCATCTCTTGCTATTTGCTCCTCTGTCAAAACAAGAATTCCTGATGTTCCTTTTATAACAGGAACATCAAGAGTATGCTGAGCAATTCCCATCATGGGTCCCCCCATTATAATTGCTTTTGCATTCTCCTTAAGTCCACAGTATTCAAGAATATCTTTAAGAGGTGTTCCTATTCGGACAAGAAGATTTGAAGGTCTCTTAACTCCCTCTCCTGTTACTGTTACAACTCTTTCTATAAGAGGCTTTTCCTTTTTTAAAGCATCACAGACAGCACAGGCTGTTCCTACATTGTTTACCACCACTCCAACATCAAGGGGAAGTCCTCCTGAGGGGACCTCTCTTCCCAGAATTGCCTTTATAAGCATTTTTTCCCCACCCTGGGGATACTTTGTCCTGAGGGGAACAACCTCAATATCTTCTTCATTTGAAGTTAAATTCTGCATTATCTTTATGGCATCTTTTTTGTTATTTTCAATACCTATATACCCTCTTCTGGCACCAACTGCCCTCATGATTGCCTTCAGACCAAAAAGACAATCCTGCGGCCTTTCAAGCATTGTCCTGTAGTCTGACGTAAGGTAAGGCTCACATTCGCAGCCATTTAAAATTACGCTGTCAATTTTCTTTTCAGAGGGAGGGGAAAGCTTCACATGAGTGGGAAAAGCTGCACCTCCCATTCCTGCAATGCCAGCTTCTCTTACTTTTTTTCTTATCTCTTCCGGAGAAAGAGAGGAAAGATCAACTTCCTTTTCAGGCCAGTCTTTTTCGCTATCTTGTTCGCTTTCAATTATTATTGCCTCTGCTTCCTGCAGGGTGGGATGTGGCCATCTCTCAATAGATGTAACTTTTCCTTTTACAGGACTGTGGATGGGGCAGGAGATAAATGCATCGCTATCACCTATTTTTTGGCCTTCCTCCACCTTATCCTTTTTCCCAACAAGAGGTTTGCAGGGTGCCCCTGTGTGCTGGACTAACGGCACAATAAGCTTTGGGGGAAGAGGCATTTTTTCTATTTTCTTTTCTTTGCTAAGCTGCTTTTTTTCAGGGGGGTGGATGCCCTGCTTGAAGGTTTTTGTTCTCATGGGAGCGCTCCTTTAAGTTTTCCTTCTTTTGTTAACCAAGGAGGAAAAATTATCTTCACATTTTATCAAATTACCATTAAAAGACAAGATATCTTCTTCGTGGGGTCGGGTCTCAACATTTGACAAAGGATATTTATATAAAATTAAAAATTTTTTTCTCACAGACCGGGCAATCTTTTCTTCTTTTAATCTTTATTTTCCTGAAAATACTCTCCCACAGGTCTATGTAAACAAGGTCTCTGTTAACATCAGGGCTTTTTGTTATTATTTTAAATGCTTCTGTCACCTGAATTGAGGCAACAAGTGCAGGGATTGTGTTAAGGATAGGGATTGGTTTTTCAGGCTCCTGCGGGTTTTCTTCCACAAGACACCTGTAACAGGCAGTTTTACCGGGAATTATTGTCATACTCATACCCACTGCTCCCTGCACTGCCCCATGAACCCAGGGGATATTGTATTTAATGCAGGCCTCATTTATCAAAAGGCGCGTTTTTATGTTATCTGTCCCATCAAGAACAAGGTCAATATCTTTTAAAAGCTCTTCTATATTTTCAGGTTTTACTTCAAGAACGAAAGCTTCTACCCTGACAGTGGAGTTTACTTTTTTAAGTTTTTCAGAGGCGATTTTTGCCTTGAAGAAGAGGCTTTTTACATCTTCTTCATCGTATAGGATTTGCCTCTGCAAATCCTGAAGACTTACCCTATCCTTATCCACTATCCTTACCTTTCCAATACCTGCCCTGACAAGATAGTTTGCGAGGTGACACCCAAGCCCCCCACATCCGACCACGAGAACTTTTGCTTCCCCGAGCTTTTTTTGCCCCTCTTCTCCTATAAAGGGAAGTATTATTTGCCTTTCGTACCTCAGGATATCCTGGTTTTGCATTTTTTACCCCTTTTAATTTTTCTCTCAATTTATCACAACAAAAAAGCCTGTAAAGAATAAACATAGTAGTGCTTTTAATGCGATGGTTGATGGAATTTTTATTTTTTGGTAAGATTAAGATAAAGATATAAAGAAAGGAGAGGGGGTATGGAAAAGAGAAGGCTTGGAAAAACAGGACTTGAGGTATCTGTTATCGGATTTGGAGGGATCCCCATTCAAAGACTTCCCATGAGAAAGGCAAGAGAGATTATAAGGCTTGCAATTGATAGAGGAATAAATTTTTTTGATACAGCTCAAGGGTATGGAGATAGTGAGGTGAAAATTGGTGAGGGGATAAAGGGCAAAAGAGATAAGTGCATAATAGCGACAAAGTCTCCCTGCAGAAAGGAAAAGGAAGCTATCCAGCACGTTGAAAAGGCACTTAAAAGGCTAAAAGTAGATTTTATAGACCTTTACCAGATTCACCATGTAAGCAAATCCTCTGAGCTTGAGATGGTCATATCTTGCGGAGGTGCACTTGATGGTCTTTTAAAACTTAAAGAGGAGGGGAAAATAAAGCATATAGGTATAACAGGTCACAATCCATCCCTCCTTAAAGAGGCAATTGAAAAAAGAGAGGAGTTTGAAACAGTCCAATTTCCCTTTAATATAGTGGAAGATGAGGAGGATAAGTTTTCTCTTATAAAAGCGGCAAAAAACTTGAGTGTCGGGACAATTATAATGAAGCCACTTGCAGGTGGTGTTCTTCCTCACCCATCTCTTTGTCTTCGCTGGATTTTGCAGCAGGGGGTAGATACTGTAATTCCCGGAATGATTTTGCCTTCAGAGGTTGAAGAGAACGTGAAAGTAGGTGAAGAAGTTTTGCCTCTTTCAGAAAAGGAGCTATCTTTACTTAAAGATTCTGTTAAGGAGCTTGAGAAGGAGTTTTGCAGGCGCTGTATGTACTGCATGCCCTGTCCTGAGGGAATTCATATTTATCTTATCCAGGAGCTCGGAGACAAAGTTAAGGTGGGTGTTGAGGAGGTTAAAAAAATGTGCCAGGAGATGTATACCCGGCTCCCCAAGAATGTTGAGGATTGCACAGAATGTGGGGAGTGTGAGGAAAAATGTCCCTACAATCTTCCTGTAAGGAAGATGCTCCGAGAAAAACACAGGCTTTTAACACAAAGAATTTAAAATTTTATAAGGAAAACCATGAAAAAGGTAAAAAAAGCAGTTATTCCAGTTGCGGGTTTTGGCACAAGATTTCTTCCTGCAACAAAATCTCAGCCAAAGGAAATGCTCCCCATAGTTGATAGACCTGTCATTCACTATGTGGTGGAGGAGGCAGTTTCCTCAGGGATAGAAACAGTCATACTTGTCACAACTCAAAACAAAAGAGCAATAGAGGATTATTTTGATAGCAACCCTGAACTTGAAGAGCATCTCAGGAAAGCTGGCAAGATAGAGCTCCTTGAGAAGATAAGAAAAATATCAGATATGGCTGATTTTGTCTATATAAGGCAAAAGGGACCTTATGGTAATGGAACACCTGTTTTAAATGCAGAGCATGTTGTGGGGAATGAGCCCTTTGCTGTTTTGTGGGGGGATGACATTATGGAAAGTAAGGTGCCCCGCTTAAGGCAGCTTATTGAAGTTTACGAAAAATACGAAAACCCTGTTTTGACAGCTTATCCTGTGGATGATGAGGGAACAAGAAGATACGGAATAATTGATGGAGAAAAGATAGAGGAAAAAGTTTTAAAAGTGAGAAGTATCCTGGAAAAACCGGGTCCTGAAAAAGCTCCCTCAAGGATTGCCTCTCTTGGAGGATACATCCTCACTCCTGATATATTTGGCGCTTTAAAAAAAACTCCTCCCGGAAAAGATAATGAGGTGTGGCTTGTCGATGGTATTTTTAATCTGGCAAAGAAAAGACCTATTTATGCCTGTCTTGTTGAGGGAAGGTATTATGATGTTGGTTCCAAGGCAGGCTGGCTTAAGGCAAATATAAGCTATGCTTTAAAAAATGAGGGAACTGTAAAGGAGATTAAAAGTTACATTAAAAAACTTGTGGAGGAAGAATTTGAGGAAAGACAGGATTGAAAAACTCTTAGAGGATGCAAAGTCAATTTTTTTTGCAGGCCTTGATGCTGTTGAACCTTCGCGTGCTGTGAGAAAGTTTTTGAAAAGAGAAGGGGATATATTAAAAATTGGCGAAAAAGTTTATGATTTAAAAAAAATAAAGCGGGTTTTTGTGGTGGGAGTGGGGAAGGCAGGATATCCCATGGCAAAAGCAGTTGAAGAGGTCTTGCAAGATAGGATATTTGATGGATATGTCGTGGTAAAGTATGGATACGGTGGGAAACTTGATAAAATCAAGGTTCTTGAATCATCGCATCCTATACCTGATGAGGCAGGTGTAAGAGCAGCAGAGAAAATAATATCTCTTTTAAAGAAAACAGAGGAGAACGACCTTGTTGTATGTCTTATCTCAGGAGGAGGATCGGCAATTTTACCCTCACCTGTTGAAGGTATAACCCTTGAGGAAAAACAGGAGGTTACAAAACTTCTCCTTGAATGCGGAGCTTCAATTGAGGAGATAAACGCTATAAGGAAACATCTTTCAAAAATCAAGGGAGGGCAACTTGCAAAACTTGCCTATCCTTCTTATCTTCACACCCTTATTCTTTCCGATGTTGTTGGAGATAGATTGGACACAATTGCCTCAGGTCCAACTGTTCCAGACTCAACTACCTTTAAGGATTGCTGGCAGATAATAAAAAAATACGACCTTGAAAAAAGACTTCCCTCAGCTGTTTTAAATCGCTTCAAAGAGGGTCTTGAAGGTAAGGTGGAGGAGACGCCAAAGCGGGGGGATCCTTTCTTTTCTAAAGTTGTAAATCTTATTGTTGGAAGTAATATTCTTGCCTTAAAAGCCTCAAAGGAAAAAGCGGAAAATCTTGGCTATAATACTTTAATTCTTTCCTCTTTTATTGAAGGGGAAACAAAGGACGTGGCAAAGGTTCACGTTGCAATAGCAAAGGAAATATTGTCCTCTAAAAATCCTGTCCCTCCTCCTGCCTGTATTCTCTCAGGTGGAGAAACAACTGTGAAAGTGAAGGGAAAGGGGAAAGGTGGGAGATGCCAGGAGTTTTGCCTTGCATCCTGCATTGACTTAAAGGATGTAAAAGGGGATGTTTTTATTTTAAGCGCAGGCACAGATGGGACAGATGGCCCAACAGACGCAGCGGGGGCTTTCTGTTCGCCGGATACCTTTTTAAAAGCAAGAGAAAAAAATATAAATCCCCATTTTTTTCTTGATAACAATGACTCTTACCATTTCTTTAAAAGAGTGGGGGGCCTTTTTATAACAGGCCCCACCAATACCAATGTTATGGATCTTCGGATAATTCTTGTTGGGAAGTAAGTTAGAAGAGAGATGCGCTAAGTCCCCCGTCCACAAAAATAATCTGGCCTGTTATGTAATCAGAGGCATCGGATGCAAGAAACACGACTGTTCCATTTAAATCTTTCATGGCATCTCCTTCTCTTCCCATGGGAATTCTTTTCCTCACCCAGCTTACCCATTCTTTATCAGAGAAAAGGGGTTTTGTCTGGGCAGTTTCAAAATAACCCGGGGCAATACAGTTAACGCATATATTATACTTTGCCCATTCAACAGCAAGTCCCTTTGTAAGCTGAGCAATTCCGCCTCTTGCTGCAACATAGGCAATTATTCCCGGTATACCAAATTTTGATGTTTCAGAACCTATGTTTATAATCTTCCCCTTTATCTTTTTCTCAATCATAACCTTTGCAACCTCCTGAGAGCACAGAAAAGCTCCCCTTAAAATGGTATTTACAACAGTTTCCCACTCGTCAAGAGTCACATCAAGAGCAGGTTTTCTCACAATTGTTCCTGCATTGTTTACAAGGATGTCTATTCGAGAAAATTTTTCCACAACTTTTTTAACCATTTCCTTAATACTTGAGGGATCTTTCACATCAAGCTTCACAGGCAAAGATTCAACTTTTTTTTCTCTTATTTCCTGAGATACCTGGTGCAGTGCTTCTTCAGTTCTTCCTGTTACAACAATGTTTGCTCCTGCCTCTGCAAGAGCAAGAGCCATTCCCTTTCCAAGTCCTCTTGTTGAACCTGTGACAATGGCAACTTTCCCTCTTAGAGGTTTTTCAGATTTGTGGTTCATGCCTTTCCTCCTTTTTTGATAAGATCTTTTATCCTTAAAAGGTCATTTAAGGTTATGTTTTTGTTCCATAGGAAAAAAGTTGAGTTATTTTGAAGAAGAGGCTCTTTGTCAAGAGGGAGGGAGGTTTTCTCTAAGGCTTTTTTAAACTCAGCTGTTCCAGGGATTGGTGAAAATTCTGCTATTTTCAAAGTTACACCTTCTTTAAGGACAAATTTAACGGTCTGCATTACCTCTTCAAGAGTTTGCTCTGGCAGACCAACCATTATGTAAACCCCAATATCTTTTCTTTTATAGCCTGCATTTACAAGGTTTTTTATAGCTTCTAAAAGGTCACTTTCTGTAACTTTATTGCAGGAGGTTTTTTGAATTTTGGGGCAGACCGATTCAAAAGAAAGCCTTATAGTTTTAAATCCTGCAGCATAAAAAAGCTTTGCTATTTTTCTGTCTACAAATCTTGTATGAAGACCATTGGGGGTGTGAAATCTTACCTTTCCTTTAAATTTCTTTATAACTTTCTCAAGAATGGGAATTATGTGTCTTTCAGGATTTAAAAGAAGGGCATCATCATAAAAGGCGATATCTTTCACTTTAAGTTTTTCCACATAGTATTCTATTTCAGCAATAACTTTCTCGGGAGGGTACTGGATGAATTTTTCTTCAAGAAGATGGGATGCACAGTAGCTACATCTTAAAGGACATCCTCTTGAGGTCAGCATTGCAACTGATTTTACATCCCGAAGAAGATGGTAGGAGGGAATGGTCCTTTCACCTTCCTTTTCCAGGTGGATTTTTGAATAATCTCTTCTTATCCCACATATCCCATCAAGAATTTTTAAAAAGAAAATCTCTCCTCTTCCCTTTACAACATAATCTGCACCGGAAAGTTTTCTTGCATGTTCAGGGCACAATGTAGCATATATCCCACCTAAGACTATTGGAACAGAGGGAAATCTTTCTTTTATTTTTCCTATCACTTCAAAGACTCCGGGATACCAGTAGGTCATGCCTGATGTTATCCCAACTGCAAGAAGAGGAAGAGGGACTTTTGAGAGTTCCTCTTCAAATATATCCGGAGGAATACCGTATCTTTTGTATTTTCGGGGAATATCTTTAAGCAGGATGGGTTTTTCAACCTCCTGAGAGAAAAACTTGCCACAGTCAAATTCCCTCTGAGAGAAAAAATTATATTTTTTCTTTAAGAGAGGATGGTTTCTCTCAAGGCAATTTACAATGTGAACTCTATATCCAAACCTTTCAAGGAAAGAGGCGATTTTTAAAAGGCCAACAGGTTTTAGCCACAAATCATAAGCAGCAAAATCATATATCCAGGGATTAACAAGTAGTACATTCATTTTTTTAAAAGCATAA
>JAGHCI010000014.1:0-5026 GCA_021160545.1 Candidatus Aerophobota bacterium
CAGTGCAAAAGGTGAAAAAGCTGTTGCCTTTAGTGCTTATCAGGGAAAAATAATAACTGACGATGCTCATACCAAAGCACGTATTTTAAAGATAGACACGCAGGGAATTCTTGATGAACTTGAAAAGGGGAATATAACGGTAGTTGCGGGCTTTCAGGGAATAACTCCTGATAATAGAATAACCACTCTGGGAAGAGGAGGCTCAGATACAACTGCGGTGGCTCTTGCTGCTGCTTTAAAAGCAGATATATGTGAGATATATACCGATGTTGAAGGCGTCTTTACCGCTGACCCTCGCATTGTTCCCGAGGCAAGAAAACTCAAGAGGATATCTTATGATGAGATGCTTGAGCTTGCAAGTCTTGGCGCTAAAGTTCTTCATTTAAGAGCAGTTGAAATTGCAAAAAAATTTCGTATTCCTCTGCACATAAGATCAAGCTTCAGCGAGGAAGAAGGAACACTTGTTAACTAAATTATTAAAATTAAAGAGGGAGAAATGGATAACAAACTTGTAGAAGAGCCTTTAGAGGGGTTTGTGGTAACAGGTATTGCTTTAAGTGAAACACAGGCAAAGGTAACTGTAAGAGGAGTACCGGATAAACCAGGAGTTGCTGGATTTATATTTGGAAAACTGGCAGAAGAAAATGTAAATGTGGATATGATCGTTCAATCAAGTCCCCGCCAGGGTAAAAACACCATTTCCTTTACAATCGAAGAAAGAGACCTTGCAGAGACAAAAAGAGCAATGGAAAAGGTAAAAAAAGAGCTTCCGGTAGAAGAGATAAGTTATGACTCAGATATAGCAAAGGTATCCATAGTGGGAGCTGGAATGCAATCTCATCCTGGTGTTGCTGCTAAAATGTTTAAAACCTTAGGCGATGCAGGAATAAACATTGATATGATTTCCACATCTGAGATAAAAATTTCCTGTGCTATAAAAAGAAAAGAAGGAAAAAAAGCGATGAAAGTTCTGCACAGGGCTTTTGAATTAGATAAAGAGAAGGAGGAAAAAAATTGAGCTCAGGTTATAATGTAGCTGTTGTGGGAGCAACAGGGGCAGTGGGAGAGGAGATGATCAAAACCCTTTCCCAGAGAAATTTTCCTGTTAAAAATTTAAGAGCCTTTGCCTCAGAGAGGTCTGAGGGTAAAGTGGTAGAGTTTAAGGAAGAAAAGATAAAAGTGGAAAATCTTGCCCTATCTTCTTTTGAAAATATAGATATAGCTTTATTTTCTGCAGGTGCCTCTGTATCAAGAGAGTTTTCACCTGAGTTTGCAAAAAAAGGAGCGGTGGTAATTGATAACAGTAGTGCCTTCAGGATGGAAAAGGGTATTCCCTTGGTTGTGCCGGAGGTAAATCCACACGCCTTGAAATCTCACAAAGGTATAATAGCAAATCCCAACTGTTCCACAATTCAGCTTGTTGTTGCTGTAAATCCTCTTCACAAAAAGGCAAAAATAAGGAGGATGGTGGTTTCAACTTTTCAGTCTGTATCAGGGACAGGCAAAGAGGCAATTTCAGAACTTAAAGAACAAAGTGAAAATTTTTTAAAGAGAGAGAAAATTTTAAACAGGGTTTATCCTCACCAGATTGCATTTAATCTCCTTCCCCATATTGGTAGTTTTCTTCCCTCAGGTTATACTGAAGAGGAAATGAAACTTGTAAATGAAACAAGAAAGATAATGGAGGATGATTCTATCAAAGTTACCGCAACCTGTGTCAGGGTGCCTGTATTTATCTCTCATTCTGAAGCAGTAACGCTTGAGACAGAAAAGCCTCTATCTGTGGAAGAGGTGAGAGAGATTCTTTCAAATTCTCCCGGGGTTGTAGTGGAGGATGAGCCCGAGAAAAATATTTACCCTCTTCCAATTAAAGCAGCAGGAAAAGATGAGGTTTTTGTTGGCAGAATAAGAAAGGATGAATCAACACAAAACAGCATAAATATGTGGATTGTTGCAGATAATTTAAGAAAAGGTGCTGCCTTAAATGCTGTTCAAATTGCAGAAATACTTGTTCGGGAAGGACTTGTTTAACCTTTTTTGAATTATGGAACTCAAAAAGATAGAAGATAAAGAAAAATGGATGAGACTTGCTCTTTCTCTTGCAAAAAAAGGTCAGGGAAAGGTATCTCCTAATCCTCTGGTGGGTGCAGTTATCGTGAAAGAAGGAAAGCTTGTGGGAAAGGGATACCACAGGTATTTTGGAGGGCCTCATGCTGAAATTGAAGCCATAAAAGATGCAAAAGACAATGCGAAAGGAGGTACTCTTTTTGTAAACCTTGAGCCTTGCTGTCACTTCGGAAAAACTCCTCCCTGCACAGAGGCAATTATTAAAGCCGGGATTAAAAAGGTGGTGGTGGCAACTCTTGACCCCAATCCTCTTGTTAATGGAAAGGGAGTTGAAATTTTAAGAAAAGCAGGTGTTGAAGTTGAGGTTGGTGTATGTGAGGAGGAAGCAAAGAAGATAAACGAATTTTTTTTAAAATTTATAAAAGAAAAAATACCCTTTGTGATAGTGAAAGCTGCAGCGAGTCTTGATGGCAAGATAGCAACATTTAAAGGTGAATCAAAGTGGATTACAGGGGAAAAATCAAGAAAAAAAGGTAAGATGCTTCGCTCAATGGTAGATGCAATTCTTGTTGGAATAAATACAGTTATAAAGGATGACCCTCAACTTTTCCCACCAGTTAAAAGAAAAAGATTTTACAGGATTTTACTTGACACAAACTTAAAGGTACCCCTGGGGGCAAAAATAATAAAGGACCAGCATCTTTATCCTACAGTCATTTTTGCAGGATGCAAGGTTAAAAGAGAAAAAGTAAGAATTTTAAAGGAAAAAGGGGTAAGAGTTGAGGTGGTTGAAAGCACCAGCACAAAAGTTAACTTAAAAGAAGTTCTGAAAAAATTGGGAGAAAAAAATATTGCAAGTCTCCTTGTGGAAGGAGGAGGTGAGGTTATAGCTTCTTTTTTTGAAAATAAGCTTGTAGATAAGGTTTTTGTTTTTCTCTCACCCATCTTAATTGGAGGAAAAGATGCCCCCACCTGGTTTGAAGGAAAAGGTTTTTCCCACCTCAAGTGTGCACCCCGGATAAAAATAGAGAGGCTGCAGAGGATAGAAGAAGATTTACTGATAGAAGGCTATCCAGAATAAATTTATGTTGCCATTATTTCATTTAAGCTGTAAAGCTCAAGGTCAACATTTTTCTTATTTTTTAAAACCTGGGGAAGAGGTGATATTTTTTCCTTTCCATTTACAATCCCCACCATGATATTTCTTTTACCTTCAATAAGCGCTTTGACTGCTGCTTTTCCTAATCTTGTTCCAAGAATTCTATCCCAGGCACAGGGGGGACCTCCTCTTTGCAGATGTCCCAGAACCACGACTCTTGTTTCATAATTTGTTTTCTCACCTATTTTTGAGGCGATTTCAAATGCACTTCCCAGTTTATTTCCTTCGGCAACAACAATTATACTGCTTACCTTCCCTCTTTTCCGCCCTTTTTCAAGTTTCTGACAAATCTCTTCAAGAGAGAAGTTTTTCTCAGGAATTAAAACGTCCTCTGCTCCTCCTGCAAGGCCGGACCACAAAGCTATAAATCCTGATGTTCTCCCCATAACCTCCACAAAAAATAAGCGTTCATGTGAGGTGGCGGTATCCCTTATCTTGTCTATTGCTTCAAGAGCGGTTTCAACAGCAGTTAAAAACCCTATGGTAAAATCAGTCCCCCAGAGGTCATTGTCTATTGTAGCAGGGACACCTGCAACCGGAACTTGCCATTTTTCATCAAGGACATTTGCGCCTTTTAAAGACCCATCTCCTCCAATAACAATGAGCCCGTCTATTTTAAATTTTTTTATATTTTCAACTGCCTTTCTCTGTCCTTCCTCTTCCATAAAATACAGAGAGCGAGCAGTTTTAAGTATTGTTCCACCCTGGTAGATAATTCCTGAGACAGAGCCTGCATTCATAGGTTGTATATCACCTTCAATAAGTCCCGCATACCCTCTTTTTACTCCTATAACTTCAACTCCTCTGTAAATAGCAAATCTTACAACAGACCTTATACAGGCGTTCATTCCTGGAGCATCGCCTCCACTTGTTAAAATGCCGATTCTTTTCATTTTTCGGTTTCCCGATTTATTCTTTCAATATAAACTGTTCTTGTGGGAAAGGGAATTTGTATACCATTTTCCTGTAGTTTTTTATAGGCAAGGGAGATAAATTTGTCCTGGGCAATAAATCTATACTTGTAATTACTGATCCAGAAAACCACAAGAAAGTTTAAGGAAAAATCAGCCATCTCCATAAAGTAAACCTCAGGTGGTGGCTTCTTTAAAACTTCTTCTATGCTGGCTGCGCAATCAAGAAGGACTTTCTTTACTTTTTCAATATCCGAACCATAGGCAACACCTATTTTTATTCTTCTTTTAAGATTTACCTGAGGTCTTCCATAGTTTATAATTTTGCTGTTCATCAAGAGATTATTTGGGATAATAATCTCATTTCCCTCATCAAATGATTTTATTCTGGTTGACCTGAGTCCAACATCTATTATCTCTCCTGCCTCTCCTGTCTCAAGTTGAATAAAGTCACCAATTTTGAAAGACCTGTCAGCAATAAGAGTTATTCCTCCAAATACATTGGAAAGTGTTGTCTGCAGGGCAAGTCCAATAACAATTCCTGCGATACCCAGACTTGCCACAAGAGCAGTTACCTTAATTCCCCACAGGCTTAAAATAAAAATAATGAGGAGAACGAAAATTATAAGATTCAATATTTTTCTGCTTACTGCAACAAGGTCCATCTGTCTTGTTTTGCCCACAACCTCCTTTGCCCTGCTTAACCAGGCTTTGACAAGCAGATTGAGAAAAAGCGCAGCAAGATAGCAGGAAATTACAAGAATTATTGAAGCTATGATTTTGGACAAAAGAGGTTTAAAGGATGTCAAAAAGGGGAGAATGTTGAAAGCCGCTGTTATCCCGGCAAGAATGATAAGATAAAATACAGGGGCTTTCATTTTGGAGAGGA
>JAGHCI010000045.1:0-3483 GCA_021160545.1 Candidatus Aerophobota bacterium
ATTCAAAAAGAAAATAGAGATTACTAAGAGCAAAACGATTACGAGAAACGGCTACTGGTTCTTAGATACCATCGAATATTCATTATACGACCTTGTGGAGTCCGCCACGCATCGTCGCATCAAGTCGTCTACTTAAAATGTAACCGAAAAGGTATTGGTTGGGTTGTTTAAAAGAGCTCTCTGAAAAATTAAGTCGGTCTTTCCTTCCATAAAGCGAGAGCTTCTCCAGGTTCCTTGTTGAACCTTGATACAAGATCTGGGGAATAGGTCTTATCTATATCTTTTTCTAATTAAGTTGTTTTTTAATTTATTTATATCTTCCGGAGTGGGTAGTGAAGGTTGAGCACCCATCTTGGTTACCGCACACGCTCCTGCCAGATTAGCAAATTCTACAGCCTGAGGAAGAGAATCCCCCTTACTTAAACTCAAACATAAAGCACCCATAAAGGCGTCCCCTGCAGCAGTAGTATCAACAGGTTTCACTTTGAAAGCAGGGAAATAAGACCTTCCCTTATTTGTCAAAAGATATGATCCTTCCTCTCCTAATTTTAAAATTACAGTTTCTACTCCCCAGCTGAGAAGTTTTTCTGCTTTTTTCTTTGCACATTCTAAATCTTTTATTTCCTCCCCCACTAAAGCTTCAAGCTCTGTTTTATTGGGAGAAAGAATATCTGTGTTTTGTAGGAGAGATAAAGGGAGAGGTCTTGCTGGTCCTGTATCGAGAACAGTTTTTATCTTCAATTTTTTTGGCTTCACTGAAAATAAAATCAATTGTCTCTATCGGGATCTCAAGCTGAGCAAGAACGATACTCACCTGAGGAAGAATCTCTTTAAGAGGGGCAGCTCTCTGTGGAGAGAACTTCATATTTGCTCCAGGATCAAGAACAATACTATTATCTCCATCTTTATTAATGATAATCACTGTGACTCCTGAATGTTCTTTTTTGTCTATGATCAGGTAATCTGTAATTACACCCTCCTTTTCTAATCCTTGTTTTAGTTTATGCCCCAGATAGTCATTACCTAAACATCCACCTAAAACTACCTTTCCTCCAAGACGGGCAATACAAACAGCTTGATTTGCACCCTTTCCTCCAGGAACTACAGAAAAATCAGAACCTATTAAAGTCTCTCCCGGTTTGGGAATTCTCTCCGCCTTAACCACGAAATCCATATTAATGCCACCGAGCACTAATATTAGTTTGTTACCTTTTAACATTTCACCACCTCCATCCCTTACCATGGAGGTAATTTACAGAAAATTTTGGACTTGACAAGTATTTTTAATTTAAATGACTTGTTAAAAGTAATTGACTTATCCTTTGAGAGAAGGATAAAAGAGGGGATAATCGGGATAAAACAGCCTTAGCTTACAACGGGTTATTTGTTATGAGAAAGTTACCAAATACCAGGTTGAAAGAGTGTTTAATAGAGTATTTGATCATCTTGGATTTGGGGTGATTACTTAATTGTTGAAGGAGCTTATACTCATGCTAAAATGGCTCAAGATAATATTACAAGAGTTTTTGTAGAAAAGATAAGAGAGGGATACTTTTCTGCATCGGAGGCAATAAAGTTTGCCAGGAAGATTTTGAGAGATAACCCCTTGCAGGTTTTTAATATTGGCTCTCCCTGAGCTTTGCTTTAAAGATGTTGATCTGGTGACTAAGTTATGCTTTAAAACAGACTTAATATTTCATTGCTCCTTTCAGTCTTTTCTCCTTTTTATTCTCTGTAAGGGTACTCTGGTAGCGTCCCTTGGCCCATTTGCTGCATGCTCTTGACAAAAAAGTGTTTATGGTAAAAACTTACACCAAGAGATTTCTTACAGGAAGGGTTGAAAAATGGACTATAGAAGAATAATTCCTTGTTTGGATGTGAAAGACGGACGGCTGGTCAAAGGTGTAAGATTTGTAAACCTGAGGGATGTAGGCGATCCTGCAGAAGCTGCAGCAGCCTACAGTCAGGCCGGTGCAGATGAGCTGATTTTCCTTGATATCGCAGCAACCATTGAAGAAAGAAAAACACTAATTGATGTTGTAAAAAGGACTGTGGAGAGAATCTCCATCCCGCTAACAGTTGGTGGAGGGATTAGGAGTATTCAGGATATTCAAGAGATATTAGAGGTGGGTGCAACAGGTGTATCCATTAACACAGCTGCGGTTAAAAACCCTGATTTTGTCAGAGAAGCAGCAAAAGAGTTTGGTAGTGAAAGAATAACTGTTGCTATAGATGTCCGAAGGTCACCCTCTTTACCATCTGGTTTTGAAGTGGTGGTTAAAAGTGGCACCCAGCCTACTGGAATTGATGCTGTTGAATGGGCAAAGAGAGTTGAGGATTTGGGCGCAGGTCAGATTTTGCCTACAAGTATGGATACCGATGGAACGCAAAGCGGCTATGACATTGCAATAACAAGAGCAATAGCTGATGCAGTAACTGTACCGGTAATTGCGTCAGGGGGTGCAGGAGAACTTGAACATCTTTACGAGGCTATTAAGGAAGGACATGCAGATGCTGTTCTTGTTGCCTCAATAGCTCACTTTGGTAAATATACCATCAGACAGATGAAAGAATATCTGGCCAACAAGGGGATTCCCGTACGTCTATAAAGCAATTGCAACCAGGATACAGGATAATTTAAAAAAGGGTAGAATACGAATAGCTCACTTTGCAGAAATGCTGTCCTCAAACTTTATTTGGTGGATTATTGTATAGTTTTTAAATTGGTATCGTACATATTTAGCCGATCTATTCCGGTAATTAGAAAACCTGGATGACTCCAAGTTGCTGCAACATACCAAAAAGATCAATAATCTCCCAGTCTTCTGTAATTTTCCCATCCTGAACACGACTGATGCAGATCACGCTACAGTTAATCTGTTTTTCAGTTGGAGCAATCCCCATTAGATTAGCTTTATGAGTACCTTGTGCTACTGCACGAGTTACAACCTTATCTCCTTCAACAATCATATCCTCAACTGTAACATGAATATCAGGGAAGGCATTAAAAAAGACGGTAAGAAATTCTTTCAATTCTTCCGGGCCGTTAAGTTCCTGACCAGCAGCCCCATGGTAGACCCAGTCAGAGGTAAAGAGTTTATCTATCAAGTCCAGCTCTCTCTGATTAAAAACCCTCTCCCAGAAATGATTAAGGAGAATCTTATTCTCTTCTTCCGTCATAATATTACCCCCTTGAAATTTTTATTTTCGTTAAAAATTTTTCTCAGGTGCAGGAGGTGAGGTAGAGGTAAAAGATCTCAGTTTCGGCTCTTTTTTCTATTCTCGGAAAGTCTCTTTGTTTCAGGCGTTTTCGATTTTTTTCAGTGTACGATGGATTGAGATGATATAGTTTTGCTTCAGTGTAGATACATTATAGATACATTTCCTATTTTGTCAAAAGTATGTGACGGATAAGCGATTATGTCCTCTGCCTGTAAAAGCAAAAATGTCCTACTTGATGTAAGGAAACTCTTGAATAAATTC
>JAGHCI010000166.1:0-5543 GCA_021160545.1 Candidatus Aerophobota bacterium
TAAAAAAGGAAAAAGATGGGCATTGTTGCTGACAGTTTTATTGGTGGTAGGTCTTATAGATAGTTTTAATCTTCCTCTTTTTGCTCAACAGAAGGAAATATCTTTCCTTATGTGGTCAAGTTTTGTTCCTTCCTCCAACCTGGAATTGCAAAGACAGATAAATGAGTGGAATAAAAAACATCCGGATGTAAAGGCAAGAATTGATTTTATAAGCTATAAGGAACTTGTAGTAAAGCTTGCTACAGAGGCAGAAGCTGGCGCAGGACATGATATTGTATGGCTAAGGCACATGGATCCGACTCTTTACGCTGAAAGTCTAATTGATGTTGATGATATATGCCAGGAGCTTGATGCAAAATACGGAGGATTCATCCCTGCGGCAAAACAGCTGGCTTTTTATAAGGGTCACTGGAAAGCTGTTCCCTGGTTTTACTGGAGCACTCTTTTTGTTTACAGGACCGACTATTTTGAGCAAATAGGAGAAACAAAGGATAAAGTTCACAAATATACATGGGAAGACCTGTTAGCAGCGGCAAAAAAAGTAGCCGCACTCGGTCATCCAGGAGGATTTCAGATCAACACCGGAACCTACGATGCAAATGACACACTTTACCCAATCCTGTGGAGCTACGGAGCTGCCACTGTTAATGAGAAGGGAGAGGTGGTGATTAACTCTCCGGAAACAATTAAAGCAATAGATTATGTTAAAAAACTTTTTCCAGCCATGCCCCGTGATGTTCTTGGTTGGGATGACGCAAGCAACAACCGTTTTATCCTTTCAGGATATGGTTCCTGGACATTTAACTCTCCAAGTATATGGATAGCAGCTTTAAATGATTTCCCTGATATAGCAAGAGTAATTGACTATGCTCCTGTTCCCTCTGGTCCTGAAGGACAGTTCAGGTGCCCGAGTAGTGCGAGTCTTGGGATATGGAAATTCAGCAAAAATAAAGAGCTCGCAAAAGATCTTGTTAAATTTCTCCTCGAGAAGAAACAGTTTGACCGCCAGATTGTCCAGAGTAATGGCTACAACGAACCTTTCCTGAGAGATTTAAAGAAACACCCGATATGGACCCAGTTTGCAACACTTCGTGCTTATGAACCTGGAGTTGAACAAATAACACTTGCAGGATGGCCCGGTCCCTCAGGTCCTGGAGCAAATAAGGTTTATCACACTTTTGTAGTACCGGTCATGTTTGCAAAAGCACTTACCGGGACACCTGATAGAGAAGCTATTAAATGGGCTGAAGATGAGATAAAGAGGCTTTATTTTGAGTAAAAAATTGAGGGCTACCTGGCATTTGCCAGGTAGCCTTCTTTTAAAAAAGAAAGGAGCTTTACATGCTGACAAAAGAAGAGAAGATAGCTTATATTATGCTTTTACCAGCATTTGTTCTATTATTTTCTCTTGTGGGATATCCCCTTTTTTATTCTTTTTACCTTTCCCTTGTTAAAAAACAAGCAGGGCAACCTGTAACAGCTTTCGTAGGGCTTGCAAATTTTGTCAATCTTTTCAAAAGCGATACGTTTCGCCTTACACTCCAGAATTCCTTGATTTATACATTTGTTGCTGTCCCTCTCAAAGCAATATTAGGTCTTGTTCTTGCTGTTCTTCTAAGTAAAGTTGCGAGAGGAAGGAGAGTATTTCGCGGAATAATTCTTTTACCCTGGGTTGCCCCCATTTCCATAAGCACTCTTGCCTGGTGGTGGATGTATGATCCCCTTTACAGTGTAATTAACTGGAGTCTTATAAAGCTTGGAATTATTAAATGGGGAATTCCCTGGTTAAGCACAACCTTCTGGGCAAGAGTGGCTTTGATAACAGTTAATGTGTGGAGAGGACTTCCCTTTTTCGCAGTAACTTTTTTAGCAGGACTTCTTGCAATACCCAAAGACCTTTTAGAATCAGCCCAAATAGATGGTGCAGGAGCATTTGCAAGATTTTTCAGAATTACCCTACCCCTTTTAACCCCCCTTCTGGGAGTTATTATACTTTACTCTGTAGTTATGACTATTGGAGATTTTCCTATTGTTTATGTTTTAACAAAAGGTGGACCAATGAATACAACCCATGTTTTTGCAACACTGGCCTTTCAGGAAGGAATAGCTACTGCTGATATAGCAAGAGCAGCAACAATTGTCCTTTTTATATTCCCCTTTCTTGCCGTATCCTCTTTCTTCCAGCTAAGAGTAATAAGAAAAAGGGTAGGAGCGATATAATGAGAACAAGAAAAAAATTAAGAGGTTCATTTGGTTATTATGTTGGACTTGTGCCATTTTTGGTTTTCTCTCTTTTTCCTTTTTACTGGATGGTTATAACCTCTCTGAAGAAAAAATCAGAACTTTATAATCTGGCAAGCAACCCCCTCTTTGTCCAAAAAGGAATAGCCTGGGAAAACTTTACCTTTCTTTTCAAACAAACACTTTTTGGTATCTGGTATAAAAATTCAGTTGTAACATCTGTTCTGGCAACTATTCTCAGTGTAGCGGTAAGTATTCTTGCAGCATACAGTCTTGCAAGACTAAAATTTAGAGGTTCACAATTTTTTGGAATTGCTATATTCTTCAGCTATCTTGTTCCTCCCGCTCTTCTCTTTGTCTCTCTTTTTGATGTAATTAATTTCTTTGGTCTGGCAGATAATGTCTTTTCTCTTGTGATTGCATTTCCAACCTTTGCCATACCCTTTTCTACCTGGCTTTTAATGGGATACTTCAGTTCCATACCCAAAGAAATTGAAGAATCTGCAATGGTTGACGGTGCAACAAGATTCCAGACTATCACAAAAATTATATTTCCCATTGCTATTCCGGGAATTATAACGTCTGCCCTTTTCTCATTTGCTCTTTGCTGGAGTAGTCTCATTTATCCCCTTGCTTTTTTATCCTCAGGTCCTCAAAAGGTTCTAACCTCAGGACTCATTACAGACCTTATAAGAGGGGATGTTTTTTACTGGGGACCTTTAATGGCAGCAGCAACTCTCGCAACAGTGCCTATAGTACTTATATACACCTTTGCGATGGAGTATTTTGTATCGGGACTTGTCCAGGGAGCAGTCAAATATTAAATCTTCCTTGAATATTAGAAGAAGAGGTGGGTATGTCACAAAATCAGAATATAGGATTTATCGGTCTTGGAACAATGGGCGCCCCTATGGCAAAACAGATTTTAAAAAAAGGCTTTTCTCTCTTTGTCTATGACATACGCCATGAAGCAATGGAACCTCTGTTAGAAGCAGGAGCCAAAAAGGCAAAATCCATCAGAGATATTGCAGAAACATGCAATATTATCATCACAATGCTACCTGATACGCCCGATGTGAAAAAGGTGCTTTCAGGAGAGAATGGTGTAATTGAATACGCCAAAAAGGGGACCACAGTAATTGACATGAGCACTATCTCTCCTTCTGTAACTGAAGAGATAGCAGAAAAGCTTGAAAAAAGGGGAATAAATATGCTTGATGCTCCTGTAAGTGGTGGACCCAAAATGGCAGAAGAGGGAAATTTATCTATTATGGTAGGTGGTCAGAAGGAGGTTTTTGAAAAATGCCTTCCTATACTGGAATGTATGGGAAAGACAATAGTTTACATGGGTTCGCATGGGAGTGGACAAATTGTTAAACTTTGCAATCAGATAATATGTGTTTTAAATATACAGGCTATATGCGAGGCTCTAAGCCTTGCTCGAAGCAAAAATATTGACCTTCCAAAAGTGATAGAAGCCCTCAAAGGAGGAGCAGCAGGCTCCTGGATGATGAAAAACATGGCTCCCAGAATTATAAAGGGGGATGCTTCTGCTGGATTTAAAATAAGACTGCAGGTAAAAGACATACGTCTTGCCCTGGAGCTTGCCGAGAAAGAAAAAGTTCCTCTGCCAGCAACATCACTTGTAAAAAACCTCTATCTTGAGGCAATGGCTCATGGAGAGGAAAACAACGGAAATCAGGCATTATTTAGAGTTTATGAAAGACTTACAGGACGCAGTTTAAAATACGGAGGAGATTAAAATGACTTCTCGAGAAAGAGTTCTTACCTGCCTTGCTCATAAAGAACCAGATAGAGTGCCTCTTGATCTTGGAGGGACACCAACCACCATTGAAAAGGTTCCCTACGATGAACTTAAAAGATACCTCAAAATGGATATTGAAACAAAAACATTTACAAGAGATCATGTGGAGCCTGATGAGAAGATACTTCAATTTTTTGGAATAGATACTCGTTACCTGCGGCTCAAGCCATCAAAAAGCTGGAAGTTAAAATTTGAACCTGATAACTCTTACGTTGATGAATGGGGAGTAAGGTGGAAAAAGCCAAAATCAAGCCTTTACTATGACCCTGTGGGGCATCCCCTAAAAGATGCAAAAATAGATGACCTGAAAAAATACAAATGGCCCGATCCTCATGATAAAACAAGAGTTGAAGGACTGAGAGAAAAGGCAGAGTATCTTTATAAAAAAACAGATTATACCATAGTTTGTGACATGGTGGGAGTGGGGATATTTGAAACAGCCTGGATTTTAAGAGGTCTTGAAAAGTTTTTAGAAGATTTAATCCTTAACAAAGAATTTGCTTTTTTACTTCTGGAAAAGGTTACAGAGATTAAAATAGGACTTTACAGCGAGTTTCTTGACGCAGTTGGAAGGTATGCTCATGTTGTTATGGTATCAGATGACCTGGGAACAGAAAATGGACTTATTATTTCTCCTTCTCTTTACAGAGAGATGATAAAACCTTTTCATAAAAAACTCTGGCAGAGTATAAAGAAAAAAACAGATGCCTATCTTTTCCTTCATTCCTGTGGAAGTGTCTATAAGCTTATTCCTGACTTAATTGAACTTGGTATTGATATATTAAATCCTGTGCAGGTAGCAGCAAAAGATATGGATACAGAAAGGTTAAAGAAAGAATTTGGAGAAAAGCTTTCCTTCTGGGGTGGTATAGACACACAAAAAATTCTCCCTTACGGAAAAGAAAAAGATGTGGAAGAGGAAGTTAAAAAAAGAATAAAAGACCTTGCTCCAGGTGGTGGATATGTTCTTTGCGCTGTTCACAACATCCAGGCAGGTGTAAAACCAGAGAATATTGTGAGGATGTATGAGGCAGCAAAAAAATATGGAGCATATCCTGTAAAACTTTAAGTTAAGGTAAATTGATAGCCTTACCTTCCAAAAAATGCAGCAACCTACGCAAGCTTTAAATGACCCAGGAATTTTACCTTTGTCAAAGCAGACGGAAATGTTTATGATAAAAAAGCCCCTGAGAGGTTATTTTAATATTTTATCTTCCACCCTCCAATCTTGTAATCTCAGAAAAGTATGGTAGAATTATGGAAAATCTTTAGGGAGGAAAAATATGCAGGTTATTGTGCATAAACTTGACTGGTATACAAGAATAGTTCTCACTTTAATAGCAGCAACTCTTGTCTTAATAGTATTAAAGCCCGTTTTTTCTCCCAGGCAGGCTACTGCCACAGCACAAAGACAGATAATTGATGTAAACTTAAATATTGATAAAGTTGGAGGAGAAAAGATATTAACATGGTGGGA
>JAGHCI010000041.1:0-7333 GCA_021160545.1 Candidatus Aerophobota bacterium
ACCAGCAGAAAGGGAAAAAGGAAAAAAGGTTATCTTTCCATTTAATCTGAAACTATCTTTAAAGCTATTTTCTCTTTCTCCTTCAGAATAAAGTTTATCAGCAAAAATTATATAGCCCAGTTTTCTCTCAGTTTCACCCAAACTGAAGCTGCAGGAGCTTGTGTTAAAACTTCCATAAGAAAGCCGGGCTTTTGCCTTAAAAACTTCAGGGGGATTTTTTGTAATTATATTCACAACCCCACCCAAAGCTCCTCCTCCATACAGAGCAGAAAAAGGACCCCTCACAACCTCTATTTTCTCCACATTATCAAGAGAAAATAATGAAAGATCAACATCTCCTGAGGAAGCAAGATTTAAAGGACGACCGTCAATCATAACAAGAACCTGGTTAGATGAACTTCCTCTGATAGAAATTGTTCCTGTTCCGTTATAGCCATAGCTTTTAACATCCACTCCCACAACCTTTTGCAAAAGCTCTGCCACATTTTTTGCCTTGGAAGATTCAATTTCTTTGTGCGTAATTAAAGTCACAGAACCCGGTGTATCTTTTAAAAGCTGAGGAAGCCTTGTGGCAGTAATAACTATCTCACCCAGATTAAAAACCTCCTGTGCTCCTGCACAAAAAGAGGAAAAAGAGAGGCTCACAGCTACTAAAAAAGTAAAAAAAACCTTCGTATTTTTTCTTAGATTTTTTACCTTCCTTTGCATTTTTAACCTCCTCTCTTATTTTTTCTTTAATCCCAAATAAAAAACCCTGGCCCTCTTCTTCTGAAGGCCAGGGTTTTATTTCTTGAGATAAAACCCACCCTTCTCACCTCGCGAAGAAGAGGGGGCAACATTCTGCAGGCAGGTATTCTGGCTCCCGGCACTTCCTTCCTTATTTAAAGGAAGGCTTCCTACTCTCCACCCCTTCCCACAAAGCAGGCTTTCACCTTGCTTTGCAGTGGCTTTTTACCCTGTATCTTACAGGGTAAGGTGGATTTCGTTCCGGTCACAGCGGCGCGACCGCGAGGGACTCTCACCCTCTTCCCTTAACCTGCAGAAAACCGGTTTGCAAAAGAGCAAAAATTATCTTTTAAATTTCAACCTATTTAACAAATCACAGGCTAAATCACAATTTTCCTTAACTTTTTTTGCGATTAGACGAATGTGCTCAGGGGTTGTCCCACAGCATCCCCCAATCATACTGACTCCCTCTTTTATAAGCTGAGGAACAAAACTTGCCATATATTCTGGAGAATCAGGATAAATGGTCCTGTCTTCTTTCAGTTCAGGGATTCCTGCATTTGGCTTTATCCAGAGAGGAAGATCTGTAACAGGTCGCATGATACCTGCTACCCTCACCATATCCTCTATTCCAAAACTACAGTTTGCACCTACAATGTCTGCTCCTGCTTTATCAAGTTCACAAGCTGCTTTATCAGGTGTTATTCCCATTATTGTAGCATATCCTGTCTTTCCTCTGGTAAAGGTCATGGAAACTGCAACAGGAAGTCTTGAATTTTCCAGGACAGCTTTTAAAGCACACCTCGCTTCGTTAATATCCACCATTGTTTCAATAATCACTCCATCTGCACCACCTTCAACAAAAGCCTCAACCTGCTCTGAAAAACAGGAAATCATCTCACTCTCTGTAACTTCACCCAGAGGTTCAAGGAATTCTCCTGTTGGACCAACTGAGGCAAAAACAAGACAGTCTCCTGCCACCTCTTTTGACAGTTCAACACCTCTTTTATTTATCTCTTTAACCTTTGATGGCGAAAAAATACCTGCTCTTTTCAATTTAAAGCGGTTAGCTCCAAATGTATTGGTCAAAATGATGTCTGCCCCAGCTTCCCTGTAACTTTTAGCAATTGCCCTAACATCCTCAGGTCTTTGAAGATTCCACAATTCAGGGCACTTCCCTGGTAAAAGACCTCTTTTAATCATCTCCGTCCCCCAAGCTCCATCCAACACCAAAACCTTATTTGAAAGAAGCCTCTTTTTCCACTCTTTCATTGTCTCACCTTTTGCCTCACCTTATTTTTAAAAAATTCCTCTACAAATCTCGTAACCTCCCTCTCATCTTCCACAAGATGTGCTCCTTTGTCAAGCAGCTTTTCAAAAATCTTTTTTGCCTTACCACCTGTATAATCTCTTTTCTCAACAGGAACCTTATTCTGGACCAGAACTTCAACACCCATCCCAAGAGCTTCAAGTGCTGCCTCAAGGTTCAAAAGATTGCCCTCTCCAAAAGGAACGTTGCACAAAATAACAAGCTCTGATTCACGAATAAATCTAATATTTTTTTCATAAGACTCAGAAGTGATGGGAGAAAAAGGAGCCTCCACAACACAGGGAACTTCAAACAGTTTTGCAGTTTCAAAATCAGCATCAAAAACGTTTACCACACCCAAAGAAACATCATATCCTCCATCACAAAGTTCCTTTATCATTCTACTTGCACTTCCCCCTCCCCCAATAAGATGAACTTTTCTCTTTCTTCTGACCTCACCTTTGTCTTTGCTATTTACCCTGAAGGAAACAGGCAAGGTATAAATGGAACCTGTCACAGGATGTTTTCTAACAAGGGCATTTAAATGATAAACTCTTTTTATGTTCTCCGAGGTTAAAACCTCCTCCACTTTACCCTGCGCAAATACTTTTCCTTCTTTGAGAAGAATCATCCTCCCAGAATACCTTGCGGCAAGATTGAGATCATGAGATACCAGAACAACACTTTTTCTCTTTTTCTTATTAAGCTCTGCAACAATTTCCATAATCTCAAGTTGACTGTTTATATCAAGATGAGAAGTGGGCTCGTCCAAAAGTAAAATGGGTGTTTCCTGAGATATAGCCTGAGCTATAAAAACCTTCTGAAGCTCTCCTCCGCTTATCTCGGTTATTTTTTTATCCCTCAAGTGCCAGATTCCTGCAAGAAGCATACATTCTTTTACCTTATTTAAATCTTTTTCTGTTTCCCGTTTGAATCTTCCAACATGGGGATGCCTTCCCATAAGAACAACATCAAATGCGGTAAAAGGAAAACTTGTATAGGTATTTTGAGGAACCATGGCTATTTTTTTTGATATTTCTCGGCGATTAAATTTTTTGATGCTTTTCCCTTCCACCAACACCTTACCCTCTGATGGCTGAAGAATACCACTTATAAGCTTGAGCAAAGTGGTTTTTCCGGCACCGTTTGGACCTACAATTCCCAAAACCTCGCCGGGAAAAAGCTTAAAATTTATATCCTCCAAAATTCTCTTCCTTTCAATAAAATACGAAAGATTTCTAACCTCAAGCAAAAGCCTCACCATCTTCTCCTGGTTAAAAGGTATATAAAAAAAGGGGCACCAAAACAGGAAGTTATTATTCCCACAGGAAGCTCTGCAGGGGAAACTACAGTTCTTGCAAGAATATCACATCCTGCCAAAAATATACCACCAACAAGAGAACTTGCTGGAATAAGTACTCTATGATCAGGTCCCACAAAAAGTCTTGTCAGATGAGGTATTATAAGTCCCACAAACCCTATAACACCACTCACAGAGACACAGGCTGCAACAATTAAAGAGGATAAAACAAGTAGTACTCCCTTCACAAGCTCAACTTCCACTCCAAGAGTTATAGCAGATTCTTCTCCAAGCTGCATAATGTTAAGATCCCTGGAAAAAAAGAAAATTCCGGGAATACCAAATCCAATAAAAGGAATAGCCACAAAAAGCCTAATCCAGCTGCTTGCCCAGAATCCTCCCATAATCCAGAAAAAAAGCCTATGCATATCTTGTGCAGCGATATACATTAAAAAGGAGGTGACAGCAGAAAAAAAGAAACCGACAGCAATTCCTGATAAAAGAAGTCTTTCTATGGGAATTTTTCCCTTAACCTGAGATATCCTGTAAACAAGAAAGGCCGTTCCAACTCCAGATACAAAAGCAGCAAAAGGTAAAGAGAAAATTCCGGGCAAAATCAAAAGAGCAAGTGCTGCTCCAAAAGATGCACCGGAGGATATTCCTATAACATAAGGGCTTGCCATTGGATTTCGAAAAAGTCCTTGCATACAGCACCCTGCACAGGCAAGACCTGCTCCTACCAGCACACACAAAAGAACGCGAGGAAGACGAAGATTAAAAAGAATCACAAGATATCCCTCCTTAACTTCACCTCCTGTAAAACTTCTAAAAAAAGGAAATCCCTTTGTTATACCCTTCAAGACAACCGATAGAGGAATATTAACAGAACCAACTGATAAACCAAGGAGAAAAACAACTACTAAAGCCACACCAAGAAAACTAAAAACTGTATTGCGAGCTGTCATTGAACTCCCTTTGATTTTCTTAGAAAAATTTCTTTGCCCATCCACAAACTCTACAGTGAAAACTTCCTTTCTCAATTCCTGCTCCGCACCCCGGGCAAACGTCCTCATCTGGAAGAGGAGAAGGTATTTCTCCTATTTTTTCTCTGTAGATTTTGTAGTAGTAAAAGTGTTCTTTATTTATGAACCTGACAGGCAAATCCTTTTTTGCCTTATCAAACTCATCATCGCTAATTTTTGAATTTATAATTTTCCTTAATTTCACAGTTCCAGAACCCTGCTCAAGTGGTCTTTTGTTCTGCCAGATAATATCTTCCGGTAAAAAATTTTCAAAAGCCTTTCTCAAAATCCATTTGCCCACCAATTTTCCTTTATCTTCTCTTATCTTAAATTCTACAGGAATTCCAAGAGAAAAATTTACAAATTCTCTCTGAAGGTAGGGCTGAATTATATCTATCTTAAAGAAATTAGAAAAAACATTGGAGGTAAAGAAAAGAGAGGAGCTGATTTTTCTAATGTACCCATCAAGGTCTCTTATACTCTGCATATAGCTGTAACCTGCAAAAAGCTCATCACTGCCATCACCTGTCATCACACTTCTCATACCTTTTTCTTTTGCAAACTTTAATCCAAAATAAACTGTTATATCATTGGGAATTGCCGGATCAAATGTTTTGAGAATTCCTATAACTCGGGGTATAGCATTGAGAGCTTCCTCCACGCTTATCAAAAAACAGTGATGTTTTATATTAAGATATGAGGCAAGCCTTTTTGCATAATTTAAATCTTCTCCGGAGTGTTCAAGGCAAACTGTGATTGCCTCAGCAGTCGGGCAAAGAAAGGCAAGAATACTTGAATCAATTCCACCGGAGAAAAGAAGACCTTCAACCTTATCTTTCTCAACAGCCTTTTTTAAATTTTCCCTCAAACTTTCAATTAAGAAGTTCTCTTCCATTATCTTACCTTCCTTGAAACTCCCGCCTCTTCAAAAGTTGCCATTTGAGTAAAAATCTTGATACTCGCGTCTACAAGACCTATAGCAAGACAGGCTCCTGTTCCCTCTCCTAATCTAAGCTCCAAATCAAAAAGAGGAACAAGACCAAGTTTTTTAAGTGCTACTTTATGACCTTTTTCTGCAGAAAGATGAGAAGCAACTAAATAATCCTTAACACAAGGACAAATACCTGCTGCTATTAAAGCTGCTGCTGTTGATATGAAACCATCTATTACTATGGGTATCCTGTTTTTTGCTGCTGCCAGAATACAGCCTGCAATTCCTCCTATCTCATAGCCTCCCACCTTAGCAAGAACATCCACAGAATCACCGGGATCAGGTCGGTTTGTCTTTAGTGCATTTTTAACTGTATTCACTTTCTTTTGCCATATTTTGTCGTCTATCCCTGTTCCCCTTCCTGTTATTTTCCCGGGATCCTCTCCTGTTATAGAAGCTATAATGGCACTGCTCGGGGTGGTATTGGCAATGCCCATATCTCCCACTCCAACAATGTCTATCCTATTTTTTCTGTGCTCTTCTTCAAAAACATCAATTCCTGTCTCAACAGAGCAAATTGCCTCCTTCCTTGTCATAGCCTGTGTTCTGACTATATTCTTTGTCCCGTAACCTATTTTTTTCATTTTAAGACGAGGATGAGGACTTATATCCCTTGCAACTCCCATATCAACCACCAGAACTTCTGCTCCAACACATCCTGCAAGAACATTTATTGCAGCTTTTCCTCGGAGAAAATTATAAACCATCTGGTAGGTTACATCTTGAGGATAGGAGGAGACCCCTTCCTCTGCTACTCCATGGTCGGCAGCAAAAACAAATATAACCTTTCTTTTCAAAGAGGGCTCCATGTTCTGGCTAATAGCTACCACTTTTTTTGCAAGCTCCTCAAGTCTTCCCAGACTTCCCTTTGGTTTTGTGAGGTTGTCCAGCCTCTTTTGAGCTTTTACAAGAAATTTCTCCGAAAGGGGTAATATATCCTTTGCGATCTGCTTAATTTTTTCCATTTTTACCTTTTCTATTCTGCCACCAATTTTGAATATAAAAGCTTATCTTTTCAAGACCATCCACAACTCTTGGTCCAGGACGTTCTACTATATCCGAATATATGGTAAAGACCTGGTTATCTTTTAGAGCTGAAACTATTTTAAGATCAGGATCCCGGCAAATTTTTTCTTTTAGAAAAAAGGAGTTTTTACCCATCCCTGAGCAAAGTATAATCTGAGGATCTTTTCTTATGAAAGCTTCCTTGCTCATTATCTTCCATCCATCAAGATCCGAGGCCACATTTTTTCCTCCTGCTATTTTAATAAGACCATCAGCAAAAGTTCCCTTTCCTGCCACCCACAGTTCTGGATACCAGACAAGGTAAAGGATACGAGGCTTTTTATCATCTGGTATTCTTTCAGCCTTTTTTTTAACGGCTTCTATTCTTATTTTAAGGTTTCCTGCAAGCTCCTCTGCCTGGCTGGTGTATCCTGTAGCTTTGCCAACAAGCAGTATATCTTTTAGCACATCTTCCAGAGACCTTGCACGAAGTGACAAAACCGTTATCCCGAGTTCTCTCAGCTTTTTTATGTTTTCTTCTCCGTTACCGTAGGATGCAATAACAAGATCAGGCTCTTTTGCAACAATCGCTTCAATATTTGGAGTGGTAAAGCCTCCTATTCTATCAATTTTTTCCACGCGAGGAGGATAATTGCAGTAGCTTGTAATTCCCACAACCTTATCTCCTGCTCCTATAGCAAAAAGAATCTCCGTATTTGCAGGAGATAGAGATATTATCCTCTCAGGTTTTTTATCTATCCTCACCACCTCTCCGAAATCATCCACAAGTCTTTCGGGAAACTCCTCAGCTTTTACACTTATCCCTGAAAAAACAATCAAATTCAACAATCCCCAACAAAAAAGAATTTTTAATTTACTTTTACTTAAAGCAAACATATAGCATATCTCCTGAAAATTTTTAAAATCCCAAATAAAAAACCCTGGCCCTCTTCTTCTGAAGGCCAGGGTTTTATTTCTTG
>JAGHCI010000189.1:0-4050 GCA_021160545.1 Candidatus Aerophobota bacterium
ATCTAAAAGATTCTCCCTGGGAACAAAACAATCCTTAAAAATAAGCTCTACATTAGGTAACGCCTCAAGGCCCATCTTCTTAAAATGTTGACCAAAAGAAAATCCTTCGGTTCCTTTCTCAACAATAAAGGCAGCAAGACCTCTTGCTCCCCTCTTTCTGTCAATATTTGCTATTATTATATAAATATCTGCTACTTCTCCATTGGTGATAAAAATCTTGTTTCCGTTCAAAATATACCCATCACCTTCTTTTCTCGCTGTAGTTTGAACATTTCCTGCATCAGAACCTGCTTCAGGTTCTGTGAGAGCGAAAGCCCCAAGAGACCTTCCCTGTGCAAGAGGTGGAAGAAACCTTTCCTTTTGCTCTTCACTGCCAAACTTTAAAAGAGGAAAAGTGCAAAGAAGATTAGCGCCAAAAATAAGGCCTGTTGTTGCACAAGCCCGAGATATTCTCTCTGCTACCAGAGTCCATGTAAGATAACCCATCTCAAGACCACCATATTTTTTGGGTATGGTGAGTCCAAAAAGATCAAGGCTTGCAAGTTTTTCAATGTTCTTTCTGGGAAATTCTCCTTTTGCTGCTATCTCATCAGCCAAAGGAGCAATTTCCTTTTCGCTTACCTCATCAACAAGTTCAAGTATCATTCTTTGTTCTTCAGTTAGCTCAAAATCCATTTTCTCCTCTCCTAAAAAATTGTAATAAAATATAGCTATCTCTTTCCCCTTTGTCAAGAAAGCGCATCAAAAACGGACCATCCTATATTATTTTATTTTTTAGCTTTCGGGAATAAAAGTGACATAAAGCAACAGCTATAGCATCGGATGCATCATCTGGAGTGGGGATAAAGGATAGATTGAGAATTTTCTTTAACATGTGTTGAACCTGTTCTTTACGGGCTCTTCCATAACCTGCTATAGCCTGCTTTATTTCCAGGGGGGTATAGCTGAAAACCTTTGCTCCCTGAAAAGAGGCAGCAAGGAGAATAACTCCCCTTGCCTGCCCGACAGAAAGGGCAGTCTTGATATTTTGGTTAAAAAAAACATCCTCAACAGCAATTTCATCAGGGGAAAATTTTTCCACAATAGCTTTAATCTTATGGTAAATTACCTTTAATCTCTCAACAAGCTCCTGTTCACTCGAGGTCCTGAGACAACCATACTCAATAAGCTCAGGCAAATCATCTACTTTTATAACTCCATATCCCGTTGCTGCCGTTCCAGGGTCTACTCCAAGGATAATCATAGCTACACTTTACTCTTTAGAATAGCATCAACAAGATCAATTACCTGACGGGTCTCTCTCACATCGTGACATCTGACAATTCTTGCCCCATTCATAACAGCTACAGAGGTTGCTGCAAGACTACCAAAGAGCCTTTCCTCTACAGGAAGGTTTAAAACTTTTCCTATGAAAGACTTCCTTGAAACACCTATTAAAATAGGCCTTCTTAAAATTCTAAGTTCTTCCAAATTTTTTAAAATAAAAAGATTGTGTTCAACTGTCTTCCCAAAACCTATTCCCGGATCAATAACTATCCTGTCAAAGTCTATTCCCGCCTTTAAAGCTATCTCTAAGCTTTTTCTCAGATAAGAAATTATCTCATCCATTAAAGATTCATAAAAGGGATTATCCTGCATGTTTTTGGGAGTTCCTTTAATATGCATCAGAACGACACTGGCATTTTTTGAAGAAATAACTTCTGCCATCTCTGGATCAAACCTCAAACCACTTATATCATTAACCATTTCAGCTCCTGCTTCAATTGCCTCTTTTGCTACTTTAGCCTTGTAGGTATCTATAGATAAGGGGATGTCAAATAAATCTCTGATTTTTCTTAAGTAAGGTATGGTTCTTCTTAATTCCTCTTCCACACTCACCCTATCAGAACCGGGCCGTGTAGATTCACCTCCTATATCAATAATATCTGCCCCTTCCTCAATCATCTGCTCTACTCTTTTCAGAATTTCTTTTTCCGTTCTGTATCTTCCTCCATCATAAAAAGAATCAGGAGTAAGATTCAAAATACCCATAACCGCTACTTTTTTTTCTAAATCTATTTTCTTGCTGGAAAAATTTAAGAAAAAACCTTCACTCATTTTCAAGGTTTAAAACAGGTCAGCTCCTCGCCTCTCCCTCAACGGTAGGGTGGGGGATTATGCCCTCTATATCCTCTTCTTCTTTTTTCTCTTGTTTTTTTTCTCTGTAAGATTCTACTTCTTCCTCTTTTTCGAAAGCCTTTGCCTGTGTACTCTCAGAAGTCACCTTTTCACCTAAAATCTTCTTAATATCATTTTCCTCAAGCACTTCTCTTCTCTCAAGTTCCTCTGCAAGCTT
Source organism: Candidatus Aerophobota bacterium (assembly GCA_021160545.1). Classification (GTDB taxonomy): domain Bacteria; phylum Aerophobota; class Aerophobia; order Aerophobales; family B3-G15; genus CBFDTW01. The sequence goes on from JAGHCI010000189.1 coordinate 2,336, forward strand.
TACCAATTTTTCCTTATTTTCTTTCAATATGTTGTAGGCTCTTTTATAAGCCTCTTCAATTATCCTTGTTACCTCCTTATCAACCTCGTAAGCAAGTTTCTCACTGTAGTTTCTCTCCTTGAGAAGATCTCTTCCAAGAAAAACCTCCTCTGTGCCTGTATGTAAGGCTACAGGACCAAGTTTTTCACTCATCCCATACTCTGTTATCATTTTCCTGACAATGTGAGTAGCCTGAGATAAATCGTTTTGGGCACCTGTGCTTATCTCATTAAAGATAAGCTCCTCGCTTGCTCTTCCAGCAAGAAGAACAGTCAACCTGTCCATAAGCTCTGACCTTGTGGTAAGATATCTATCTTCAAGAGGAAGTTGAAGAGTGTATCCAAGTGCTGCTGACCCACGAGGAATTATTGAAACCTTATGAATTGGATCAGCATTGGGTAAAAGGTTCCCTACAAGGGCGTGACCTGCTTCATGATAAGCAACTATCCTTTTCTCCTTTTCTCTCATCACCCTTGATTTTTTTTCAGGTCCTGCTATAACCCTTTCTATGGCTTCCTCAAGCTCTGCCATACCTACCCTATCTTTATTCCTTCTCGCAGCAAGGAGAGATGCTTCGTTAACAAGATTCTCAAGATCCGAGCCTACAAAGCCAGGAGTTCTTCTTGCCAAAACCTTGACATCAACATCAGGGCCAATGGGCTTGTTACGCATGTGCAGCTTGAGAATCTCCTCTCTTTCCCTTATATCAGGAACATTAATAGTTATCCTTCTATCAAACCTGCCTGCTCTGAGCAAAGCTGCATCAAGAACATCAGGCCTGTTGGTAGCACCCATCACTATAATTCCCTCTCTGGGTGAAAAACCATCAAGCTCCACAAGAAGCTGATTAAGGGTCTGCTCCTTCTCGTCGTGTCCTCCTCCTATACCCGCGAACCTCTGCCTACCAACAGCATCAAGCTCATCTATAAATATTATGCAGGGGGCATTTTTTCTTGCCTGATCAAAAAGATCCCTTACCCTTGCAGCTCCCACCCCAACAAACATCTCCACAAAATCAGAACCACTTATACTGAAAAAGGGAACTCCTGCCTCTCCTGCTACAGCTCTTGCAAGAAGAGTTTTACCGCAACCAGGGGGACCAACAAGAAGCACACCTTTTGGTATTTTAGCCCCCATTTTCTGAAACTTACCGGGATTCTTCAAAAATTCTATTATTTCCCTCAGTTCTTCTTTTCTTCTTCTGCTCCAGCCACATCATCAAAGGTAACCTTCACCTTTTCTTTTGAGACCATCTTAGCCTTGCTTTTCCCAAAAGACAAAGCTCTGTTACCTGTTGCTCTCATCTGACGGAATATCCAAAACCATATCCCTATAAAAATAATCACCGGCAGTATTCCTCCAACAAGATTAACCCACCATCCCTCTGTTTGAGGAACTACCTCGATCTCTACATTATTTTTCCTCAGCATATTTATAAGTTCGGGGTCATCAGGAGCATAGGTAGTAACAACTGCACCATCCACCATGCCTTTAATTGACTTACCTTTAATTACGACCTTACTCACACTTCCGTTTTCAACCATTCTTACAAACTGGGAGTAAGTTATATTCTTCTCCCCTTCTGAACCAATTCTCACAAAATTAAAAAGAGAAATTATCACAATAAAAGCTATGACAAGTAAGAATAAATTTTTAACCAGTCTATTCCCTGGGGG
>JAGHCI010000111.1:0-2889 GCA_021160545.1 Candidatus Aerophobota bacterium
ATAGGAGGAAAAAATGTGGAAAGATTTGAGGAAATCTTGAAGAAAAGACTGGATAAGGAAAACTACCAGAAGATAAAAAAAATAAAAAATGTGAAAATTCAAAGGTTCATCGCAAAATACATTGATATTTGCAACCCTGAGAGTATCTTTGTTTCCACAGGTTCAGAGGAAGAGATAGGTTATATAAGAGAGATGGCCAAGAGAACAGGAGAGGAGAAAGAACTTGCCATACCGGGACACACCGTGCACTTTGATGGGTACCATGACCAGGCAAGAGATAAGGAAAACACAAAAATTCTTGTTCCTGAGGGACATGATCTTGGGCCTTACATAAACACAAAAAGTAGAAAAGAGGGGCTTGAGGAAATTCACCGGCTCTTAAAAAATATAATGCAGGGGCACACCCTTTACATTCTTTTTTTCTCTCTTGGACCTTCCAATTCAGAATTTTCTATACCCTGCATTCAGCTAACAGACTCGGCTTATGTTGCCCACAGTGAAAACATCCTTTACAGGCAGGGATATGAGGATTTTCTAAAACTTGATACAAATTCTGAGAGATTTTTTAAATTTGTCCACTCTCAGGGAGAACTTGATGAAAGAAAAAACAGTAAAAACATAAAAAATCGCAGAATCTACATTGATACTCAGGATAACACCGTCTATAGCGTCAACACCCAATATGGAGGAAACACCATAGGTCTTAAAAAACTTGCCATGCGCCTTTCAATAAACCTTGCCTCAAAAGAAGGATGGTTGACAGAGCACATGTTTATTATGGGAGTGCATGGCCCGAAGAGTAGAGTAAGTCACTTTGCAGGAGCCTTTCCCTCTCTCTGCGGCAAAACATCAACCTCAATGGTGCAGGGGGAAAGTATAGTTGGGGATGATATAGCTTTTTTAAGAAGAAAAGAAGGTAAAGTGAGGGCAGTTAATGTTGAAAAGGGGATATTTGGAATAATAAAAGGGATAAATTCAAAAGATGACCCCCTTTTATGGAAAGCTCTTAATTCACCGGGAGATGTTATTTTCTCCAATATCCTCGTAACAGAAGACAAAAAGGCCTATTGGATGGGAAAAGATGGAGAAGTTCCTGATAGAGGGTATAATTTCTCTGGCAGATGGTGGAAGGGAAAAAAGGATGCTGAGGGAAGAGAAATTCCTCCTTCCCATCCCAATGCAAGATTTACCTTAGAACTAAGACTTCTTGAGAATATGGACCCACAGGTGGAAAATCCGGAAGGAGTTTTGATAAAGGGTATAATCTATGGAGGAAGGGATTCTGATACCTGGCCTCCAGTTGAAGAATCCTTTGATTGGGTGCACGGAATTATAACAAAGGGAGCATCCCTTGAGTCAGAAACAACCGCTGCAACTCTTGGAAAAGAAGGTATAAGAAAACACAACCCTATGTCCAATCTGGATTTTCTTTCAATTCCCATTGGTAAATATATTGAAGATAATATTAATTTTGGATTTTCTTTGAAGGAACCCCCTCTTATTTTTGGTGTAAATTACTTCTTAAAGGATGAAAAAGGCAGCTTTCTAAATGATGTTGCCGACAAAAGAGTATGGCTTAAATGGATGGAACTTCGCGTTCACAGAGATGTTGATGCAATTAAGACTCCAACAGGACTTATACCAGAATACAAAGATTTAAAGGAACTTTTTAAAAAGGTCCTGAATAAAGACTACCCTGAGAAAAATTATGTAAGGCAGTTTACCTTGAGAATTCCTGAAAATCTTGCAAAAATTGAAAGAATAAAAAAAATTTACACAAAAATCCCTGATACCCCACCTTTGTTATTTGAAGTTCTGGAAGAACAAAAGGAAAGACTTTTAGCTGCTCAAAAGAAATTTGGAGATTATGTGCCCCCGGAAAGATTTAAAAGATAAACTCTCTTAGAAAACCTGAAAAAAATCACCTTTTAATTATGGGGGTATCTCCATCAAAAAGATGGATAATTTCAGGAGCAAAGTGAAACCAGATAGTATCACCTTTATTGAACTTCTCACGGGCAGGAACAACAGCCTTAGCCTGCGTTTTGTTTTCATCTGCAAGGTCCACTGTTAAAACCGTTTTATCTCCCTGAAACTCAATAATTCTAACTGACCCTGCAATAGCATTTTCCTCTTTTTTATTTCTATATACACTAATTTGCTGAGGACGAACACCAATTGTAATCTTTGCACCTACATATTTTGGATCTATCTCTCCTTTGAATTTAAAACTTCTTTTTCCTCCAGGTGTTGGAATAAAAACAGTTTGTAAGTCCTCAACCTGCCCTTCAATAAAATTCATGGCAGGTTCCCCTATAAAGTATGCCACAAAGCGGTTTGCGGGTCTGTTCCATATCTCTTCAACTGTCCCTATTTGCTGAAGTTCAGCCTGATACATAACAACCAGCCTATCACAGAGAGCAATGGCTTCTGCCTGGTCATGTGTAACGTAAATGGTGGTAAGACCAAGATCATCATGAAGCCTGCGTATTCTTGCTCTCAGTTCATGCCTCACACGCTGGTCTGCATGAGATATGGGTTCATCAAGTAAGGTCAAATTGGGCTTCCTGACAAGAGCTCTGGCAAGAGAAACCCTTTGCTGAAGACCACCGGGTAAAGATGAGGGATACTTTTTAAGCACTGAGGTAAGACCGAGTAACTCAGCAACCTCCTTTACTTTCTTATCCACCTGAGCACCTTTCATTCCCCTCGCCCTTAAAGGAAAAGCTATATTTTCATAAACATTCAATCTGTGATAAAGAGCATATGACTCAAAGGCAAGGGCAACATTTCTCTGGGCTGGATCAAGATCATTGACAACTTTTCCATCAAACAAAATCTCACCTCTTGTAATCTCCTCAAGTCCTGCCAGCATACGCAGGGTGGAGC
>JAGHCI010000154.1:0-2614 GCA_021160545.1 Candidatus Aerophobota bacterium
CCAAAAAACAATGGATTCAAACCCAGAGTAATGCTCCTCCTTTTTGAAGGTGAAGATGCCATTGAAGAGCTTAAAAGAATGGTGGGACATATCACAAGGGTATCAATAGGAGAAACTATAAGAGGGACTTATGGAGACTATATAGAAGAAGATGGTGAAATCAAATATTTTGAACCCGCTGTGCTTATTGGGACAAGTAAAAGCGAGGTGGAAAAGGAACTTAAAATTTGGGCAAAATACTCCACAAAAGACGGTGGCCTTCTCAAAGATGTTATCTCTTACCCTCCTGGGGTGGTCCCTGAAAGGACTCTTGTCCTGATAAAACCAGACAGTTTCCAGGAGCTAAGTTCAAAGGCGGGAAACATTATAGATAGATTTTCCCAGACAGGGCTTTTCATTGTAGGAGCAAAGGTTATACGGATGGGAGTAAAACAGGCCGAGGAATTTTATGCCCCTATAAAGGGAAGACTTGCAGAGAAAATGAAAAAAGCTCTGATAAAAGAGATAAGATACGCTCTTCAGGAAAAACTGGATTTTGAAATTCCCCCAGGAATAGAAGAAAAAATAGCCGAGGAATTAAAAACCTTTAAGGCAGCATGTGAATTTAACAAAATAGTTCAGTTTATGACAGGAAGAGATCCCACAAAGATATCCCCCCAGGAGAGAGAAAAACCTGGATTGGAAAAGTGCCTTGCACTTGTTTATGAGGGAGAAAATGCTATCAAAAAGATAAGAAAAATTCTGGGAGAGACAAACCCTGAAGAAGCTGCTCCTGGAACAGTAAGAAAAGATTTCGGGCATGACGTGATAAAAAATGGGGCCCATGCTTCTGACTCACCTGAGTCTGCAGAGAGAGAGATGAGAATTATAAAAATAGAAGAGGATGATATTAACTTCTGGGTTAAAAAGTATTACCCCGATTAAACTTATGATATTCCTGCAGAGAAAAAACAGATAACCTGCCACTTCTCATTGCTTTAATTCCGTCCACCGCAGCTTTTGCCCCCGGAATAGTTGTGATTATAGGAATCTGGCGAACAGTTGCCGCTCTTCTTATTCTGTATTCATCATATTTCGGTCCCTTTCCAATAGGAGTGTTAAATATAAGGTCAATTTCTCTGTTTTTTATGTAATCCTCAACATTAGGACGTCCTTCTGCTATTTTCTTAATCACCTCAACTTTAATACCATTCTTCTTGAGAAAATTAGCTGTACCTGAGGTTGCTACTATTCTAAATCCAAGCTCCTGAAGCTCGCGGGCAAGTGAAACAACGTGAGGTTTGTGCTTGTCTGCCACTGATATAAAAACAGTTCCCTTTAAAGGTAGGGGAAGGCCTGCCCCCATCTGAGCCTTTGCAAAGGCAATTCCAAAATTATCGGATATACCCATAACCTCTCCTGTTGATCTCATTTCAGGACCTAAGATAATATCCACCCCGGGAAACCTTGCAAAAGGAAAAACTGCTTCTTTCACCGCAATATGAGTTATCTTTTTTTCTTCTGTAAAGCCCACCTCCTCAAGGGTTTTTCCAATCATTACCTTGGCTGCTATCTTAGCAAGGGGAATGCCCGTTGCCTTTCCCACAAAAGGGACAGTTCTTGAAGCTCTTGGATTAACCTCCAGTATGTAAATTTCTTCGTTTTTTATGGCGAACTGAATATTTATAAGACCCACCACCTTAAGTTCTTCTGCAAGAGCGTAGGTTTGCCTTTTAAGTTCTTCTATAATTTTTTCTGAAAGAGTATAGGGAGGAAGACTACAGGAACTATCCCCAGAGTGTACACCTGCCTCTTCAATATGCTCCATAATTCCTCCTACAACACACCTTTTTCCATCTGCCACTGCATCAACATCCACTTCAATAGCATCTTCTATAAACTTATCTATAAGGACAGGATGAGCAGGTGATACTTCTACAGCCTCCCGCATATACTCTTCTAACGCCTTTTCATCGTAAACTATTTCCATTGCTCTTCCTCCCAGAACGTAGGAAGGTCTCACTAAAACAGGATAACCTATCCTTTCTGCAACTTCTCTTGCCTCTTTAAAAGACCTTCCTGCCCCATTAGGAGGTTGTCTGAGTCCAAGTTTTTTTATAAGCTGTGAGAACTTTTCTCTATCCTCTGCTCTATCTATACTTTCCGGAGAGGTACCAATTATAGGCACACCTTCTTTCATTAAATCCCAGGCTATGTTCAATGGGGTTTGTCCTCCAAATTGAACAATTACTCCATCAGGTTTTTCATTTTCATATATATTTAACACATCCTCAACTGTAAGGGGCTCAAAGTAAAGTCTATCAGATGTATCGTAATCTGTGCTAACTGTTTCTGGATTACAGTTAACCATTATCACCGTGTATCCTTCCTCTTTAAGAGCAAAAGCTGCTTGAACACAACAATAGTCAAACTCTATCCCCTGCCCAATTCTATTTGGTCCACCACCCAAAATCATTATTTTCTTTCTTTTTTTCATTTTCTCATCTTATTATCTTCCATTTTGTTTGTGTAAACTATTTTGCCTTTAAAAATTGTAAATTCAACCTTTGCAGGAAGTATCCAGCCAATAAAAGGTGAATTTTTGCTTAAAGAAAAAAAGTCTTCTTTCCTCACC
>JAGHCI010000040.1:0-3280 GCA_021160545.1 Candidatus Aerophobota bacterium
ATTAAGTCCCTCGCCGAACTTTTACCCTCAAATTACCTGGATGAAGACTTCAGAGAGAGTTTTTTATCTATTGTAAATCGGGAAATAAAAAGAATAGATGAGCTTATTGAGCGTCTTCTTTTTTTTAGTCAGCCCTTAAAACTGGACAAAACTGCACAACTTCTTCCCTCTTTAATTAAAAAAGCAATAGAAAAAATAGAAAAAAAACTTCCTTCTGGCAAAAAAGTGGAGTTTAACATAACTTTTAAGGAAGAAAATTTATGGGTTTATGCTGATGAAAAAGCAATAATTGATGCGTTTGAAAATATTATAATAAACGCAGTGGAGGCAATAGAAGAAAAACAGGCTAAAATAGAAATTTCCTGCGAAAATTGTGGAAATCTGCCTCACTTCACTTTTTCTGAAAAAAGTAAAAAAAAGATACCACCTCAAACAAAATACATAAAAATAGAGTTTAAAGACAACGGTCCGGGATTTCCTGAAGAAACAAGTAAAAAAATATTTGACCCTTTCTTTACAACAAAAAACAAAGGCATAGGGCTTGGACTAACCATCTCTCAAAGAATTATTGAAGAACACGGAGGTAGTATAATACCTTCAAATAGAAATGAGGGTGCAACTGTTTCTGTTTATCTTCCATGCTATCACCCTCCCATCTGATGTAAAAGGAGCTCGGAATTGAAAGAAAAAAAGACACCCAGAGTATTTGTGGTGGATGATGAAAGAAGTGTTCAGCTTTCACTTAAAATGATTTTGAAAGGTAAATACGAGGTATTCACCTTTGACAGGCCTGAAAAGGCTCTTTTGGAACTTTCCCTTGAGCCTGATCTCATATTCACTGACATAAGAATGTTTTCCATGAATGGAATCGAGTTTCTAGAAAAAGTAAAAAGAAAAAAGCCGGACGTTGAAGTCATTGTGATAACAGCTTATCCTGATTTTTCCTCAAGTATAAAAGCCCTCCGTCTTGGTGCCTTTGACTACATTGTCAAACCCTTCGGCAAAGAGCAGGTTCTAAATGCTGCTGAAAAAGCTTTACAAAAAAGAGACTTCTTCATAGAAAACACAAAAATGATCCAGGACTTGCAAAAAGCTGTTGAACTTAACTACGAAGCCACGACAAAAGCACTTGTTCTTGCTGTAGATGCCAAAGACTCCTACACTGCAGAGCACTCCCGAAGAACATCAGAACTTCTTGTAAAAGTGGGAAGAAGAATTGGCATACAGGAAGAAAAGCTCATAACATATAAGAGGACAGCAGAACTTCACGATATCGGAAAAATTGGAATTGAGGAAAGTATACTCAGGAAAAAAGAACCTCTTTCTCCATCAGAATTTGAAAGAATGAAGCAACATCCCACCATTGGTTACCAGATACTTCGTCCCACCACTTTTCTTAAGGAAGGACTGAGTATAGTTCTGTATCATCACGAAAGGTTTGATGGAAGAGGTTACCCTGAAGGACTTAAAGCTAAAAAAATACCTCTTCCAGCAAGACTTTTCGCAATAATAGATGCCTACGATGCCATGACTACTGAAAGATGTTATAGAAAAAAGCTTTCTCCACTTGATGCTATTGACGAAATTATCAAAGCGAAAGGAAAGCAATTTGATCCGGAAATTGTAGACCTTGTTGTTCCCCATCTTTTAAAATTTGAGAAAAACGGCTCACTTTACAATTTGTAAAGCTTCCTTTTTTTTCTATAATTTAAAAAGGAGGGTATAGGTGAGGGAAAAGTGCGGGGTATTTGGTATTCACAATCATCCTCAAGCGGCAAAGATAACCTACCTTGGCCTTTACGCTCTTCAGCACAGGGGACAGGAAAGTGCCGGTATAGTTGTATCAGATGGCTCCAATACAATCATACACAGAGGATTGGGGCTTGTAGACTCAATTTTTACCGAAGATGTCCTTTCTTCCATGCCAGGAAAATTTGCCATAGGGCACAATCGCTACTCCACAACAGGTTCAACCTCTCCTTCCAACATTCAACCCCTTCTTATAAGTTTTTTTGGAGAAGGAATAGCAATATCTCATAATGGAAATCTCATAAATGCTGCTGAAATAAGGGAAAGACTTGAATCTTCCGGCTCTATTTTTCAATCTACCATGGATACAGAGGTGATAATTCACCTTTTTACAAAATTAACAAAGTCTCTGGGGAGAAAACAAGCAATAGCTCAAGCTTTAAAACGTGTAAAAGGAGCATACTCTTTGCTCATGCTTTTCAACGATGTCCTTATTGGAGCAAGAGACCCTCATGGATTTAGACCTCTTGTCCTGGGCTTGCTTGACTCAAGTTATCTTTTTGCCTCAGAAACCTGTGCCTTTGACCTTGTAGGAGCAAAGTACATAAGAGAGGTAAAGCCCGGAGAAATGATAGTGATTGATAAAAAAGGGATAAATTCTTATACTATAGAAAAACCAAAGAAAATTTCCCAATGTATATTTGAATACATCTACTTTGCTCGTCCTGATAGCATAGTATTTGGGGAAACTGTGCACAAAGTCAGAGAAAAAATGGGAAGAACTCTTGCAAGAGAACACCCTGCAAAAGCAGACCTTGTCATACCTGTTCCTGACTCAGGAATATCAGCTGCACTTGGATACGCAAGGGAAAGCGGTATACCCTATGGAATAGGCTTCACAAGAAACCACTATGTGGGAAGAACCTTTATTCAGCCTCTACAATTTATAAGAGACATGGAGGTTAGAATAAAGCTTAATCCCATAAAGGGGGTTTTAGATGGGAAAAGGGTAGTTCTCGTGGACGACTCTATTGTGAGAGGCACAACAAGCAGGAAAATAATAAGCCTTTTAAGAGAGGCAGGAGCAAAAGAGATACACTTTAGAATAAGCTCCCCTCCAATTAAATTTCCCTGCTTTTTCGGAATTGATACTCCTGTTAAAAAAGAGCTTATAGCCTCAACTCACACTGTGGAACAGATAAGAGAAAAGGTGGGAGCTAACTCTCTTGGATATCTTTCTCTTGAAGGACTTTTAAGCTGTGTTAAAAACCCCGAAAACTTTTGTACTGCCTGTTTCACAGGCAAATACCCTTTAAAAGTTAAACCACAGACAAAATACATCTTTGAGAAAAAAGGAAGATCAGTAGCTGTGCTTTCACCAAAGAAAGGAACTAGCACCAGTTAAAACAAGGCTTAACTTCAGCAAAGCATAAAAAAGATAGTTAAGAACACCCCCCATTAACAAGACCACAAGAATTATGAAACCAAAAGGCTCAATCTGGGAAAGACGATAGCTCAAATGCTCGGGAAG
>JAGHCI010000093.1:0-5334 GCA_021160545.1 Candidatus Aerophobota bacterium
CAATATAATCGCAAAGTCCCTTTGTGTATTTTGTTGTATAATCAAAAATACCTTTACGATGAACAATTTCAATAATTGGAAGAGCTTTTGGCTGCGGATCATCAATAATACCAACGGTTATCTCTCTCCCTTCTATATACTCCTCCACCATGATACATTCACTATCATGCTTAAAGGCTTCTCTTATGGCAGTCTCTACCTCTTTTTCCTCTCTAACCAGACTCACTCCAATTGTAGATCCACCTCGAGCAGGCTTTACTATAAAAGGTGGGCTTATTTTAAGAGAAAAACAAGGGGAATCTATTACCTGCCAGTAAGGTTGCTTTAATCCTTCGGTTTTCCATATTCTTCTTGAAAAAGATTTGTCCATGGCAAGGGCACTGGCAAGAACACCTGAGCCTGTATAAGGGATACCCATTGTCTCAAGCCAGCCCTGTATTCTCCCATCTTCTCCTCCCACACCGTGAAGAGCAATGAAAACAACATCAACTTCTCTTTTTTTTAAAGACAGAAGCTCCTCAGGTCCCCTGTAATCTATATTAAAGACAAAATAACCAAGCTCCTTTAAAGCTCTCTCTATAGCCTGACCACTCTTAAGAGATATCTCTCTCTCAGAAGATATCCCTCCTTTTAAAACACAAACTTTTAAACTCATTCAACTAAATTATTTCTATCTCTGGTTCTAAATCTATATTGAATTTCTCCTTAACTTTTTCCCTGACTTTTTCTATGAGCTGAATTATATCCTGTGCCCTTGCCTTTCCCTTATTGATGATAAAATTACCATGCTGAAAGGAAACTTGGGCATCACCTATAGTCATACCCAGACAACCTGTATTTTGGATAAGATATCCGGCTGAATAAAAGGGAGGATTTTTAAAGACACAGCCTGCTGAAGGAAAGGAGAGAGGTTGGGTTTGCATTTTCCTTCTTGTAGCCTCTCTTATTCGAGAGAGTATCTTCTCCTTTTTGTCATAAAAAAGGCGGAGTTTTACTTCAGTTAAAATTAAATTCTTTTCTCTCAAAAATAAGCTACTTCTATATCCAAATTCCATCTCTTCCGGGTAAAGAATAAATTCTTTATTCTCAGTATCAACAACCTTAGCCCAAACTATCCTGTCAGAAAGACTCTCACCAAAAGCTCCTGCATTTCTCACAACTGCCCCACCAATTGTGCCAGGAATTCCTGCAAGTGCCTCTAATCCTGCAAGATTTTTCTCAGCGGCAAAATCAATTAAAGAAGGCAGGTTAACCCCTGTCCCCACAACTATTTCTTCTGAGTTTATTTCAAGCTTTTTAAATTCCCCGCCCAGCTTAATCACCACTCCTCTGAAGCCCTCATCTCTCACAAGAAGCTTGCTCCCATTACCAATAACAATAAAAGGGATTTTATCTACCCTGCAAAACTCAAGCACTTTCTTTAAATCATCAAGATTATAAGGAACAACAAAAAGATCAGCTGTTCCACCTATCTTAAAAGATGTCAAATCCCTCATAGGTTTGTTTCTAACCACTTCTCCTTTAATCTTTAGTTCCTTCTTTTCCATAATTTGCATTGGCAATCCCCTCTTTTTTCAAGTTGGCATTGCCTAATTGTAACTAAACTATAAAAAGTAGTCAAGAGCTATGCTTGACATAAGATATTTTTACCTCTAAAATACCTTGAAGGGGGAGGAATATGAAAGAAATAAAAACAACCCTTATTTGCAGTCACTGCTTTAAGGAATCTCCTGTGAGAATAACTTACTTAGAAGAGTCAACAGTTAAACTGACCTGTGAAAGATGCGGGCACACCATAAGGATAACAGAAAAAAAGAGACAGGATCTTTCCCTTACCGATCTCGAGCTGAGGATACTGACCAAACCTTTAAGGCTGGCTCTGGAAGCCAAAAAAGATTCTTTTCGCTTCGTATCAACACTTCCCTTGCGTATGCTAATAAAGCCTTTCCGAATTGCAAGAGAACTCAAAGAAGTCTTATCTACCGGAATCCTTGACAAGGTTTAAAAAATGTGCAAAAATTTTTCAACTTCGAACTCAAAATGAAGACAAGCACAAAAGGAGGTTTGTATAATGTCAATAAAAAAAGTCTGGATAGATGAGGATGCATGCACGGGTTGTGGGCTTTGTGAGGATACCTGTCCCGATGTTTTTGAAGTTAACGATGTGGCTGCAGTTAAAGAAGATGCTGACTTTAATGAGTTTGAGGAAGAGATAAAAGAAGCAGCTGAAGACTGTCCAAGTGAAGCTATCCACTACGAAGAAGAATAATTTTTAAAGGGGCCTTTGAAAGGCCCCTTTGCTGCTAAATTAAAAATGAAAATACTTCTTATCCATCCTCCGTCCAAGTTTCTTCTAAAAGAAAAGTTAGGAATAATCGCAATTCCTCTTGGGCTTGCTTACCTTGCCTCACCTCTGGAAAAGGACGGTCATACAGTAAAAATTGTGGATTCTCCCTCACTTGGATATGAGTTTGACGATGTAAAAGAGGAAATTAAAAAGTTTGCACCTGAAGTGGTGGGCATAACTGCCACCACATCTAACATCTACAATGCCTACAATGTAGCACAACTGGCAAAAGGAATTGATCCCCGTATAAAGGTAATAATAGGTGGACCTCATGTAACATTCACAGCAAAACAGACCCTTACTGAGTGTCCTTTTATTGATATAGTTGTAAGAGGGGAAGGAGAGGTAACTTTCAGAGAGCTTGTGAATGAACTCCAGTTTTTTGGCGAAGATTTTTCTTTATTAAAACAGATAAAAGGTATAACTTTTAAGATTAAAGACACAATAATAGAAACAGAGGATCGTCCTTTTATAAAAAACCTTGATGAAATTCCCTTTCCTGCTTATCATCTTTTACCCATGGAAAGATACAAAGTCAGGAATAAAAGATTTGGGAATATTATAACAAGTAGAGGTTGTCCTTTTTCCTGTATTTTCTGTTCTTCTTCCCAGCTTTTTGGCAAAATATGGAGAGCAAGAAGTCCAGAAAATGTCATAAAAGAGATTAAACTTTTAAAGGAAAAGTACAATGTAACGGAGATAGAGTTTTTAGATGACACGTTTACCTTAAATAGAAAAAGAGCAGAAAAAATATGTGATCTTCTGATAAAAGAGAAATTAAAAATCTCCTGGGCCTGTTCCTCAAGAGTTGATACAATAGACAAAGGACTGATAGAAAAGTTAAAAATGGCAGGCTGTCACACAATTTATGTTGGTGTCGAGTCAGGTTCTCAGGAGATATTAAATATAATAAACAAGGGCATCACTTTAAGTCAGGCAGAAAAAACCATCAATCTCATAAAGAAAGTGAAGTTAAATAGCTTTGCCAGCTTCATAATCGGTATTCCTGGAGAGACAGTCAAGACAATTAAGAACACTATAAACTTTGCCAAGAAGTTAAGTCCTTCTTTTGTCCAGTTTACAATATGCACTCCTTATCCTGGAACAAAGCTATTTGAAATGGCGAAAGAAAAAGGCTGGCTTTTGACCAAGGATTGGTCAAAATACACCATTTTAGACCAGGTCATGAAACTACCGGGGCAAGTTGCTACCAACCTCAATAAATGGCTTTTAAGAGCCTACTTAAGTTTTTATCTAAGACCTAAATTTCTCATTGAGCAAATAAAAAGAAAGAGCTTTTTTTTATTTTTGTTTAGAAAAATCTCAGAAACCGTTTTTGAATACCTCGGGGCAAAAGGGTGAGAAAAACTTGCTTAATTATCCAGAAAAGAACAACAGAGGAATACCACCTTCGGTGAAAAAGTCACTTTCTTACCAATCAATAAATAAAAACCCTATACAATGGAAAAAGAACTTTATCTTGAATACCTTAAAATAATAAGAGACTTTAAAGGCTATCTTCAGAAAAAAATGAAAAAAAGCAAAAACTTTCCTCCTCAACTTGAAGAGAATAAAGCCCACCTGCTTAAAGAACTCTATGAAAAAGTGAAAGATTGCAAGAATTGCCCCTTGCACAGAACAAGAACCAATCTTGTATTTGGGGAAGGGAGTCCGGAGGCTACCCTAATGTTTGTGGGAGAAGCACCCGGGAAAGAGGAAGACTTACAGGGAAGACCATTTGTAGGAGCTGCAGGTAAACTCCTCAGAGAAACCATAAAAAATTTGGGAATTTCAGAGAAAAAAATTTATATTGCCAACATTCTTAAGTGTCGCCCTCCTCAAAACAGAGATCCAAAACCAGAAGAAATTGCCCGCTGTATTCCCTATCTCAAAAAACAGATAGAGATAATAAAACCCAGAATAATCTGTACTCTCGGAAAATTTTCGACACAAAATTTACTTAACACCACAAAAGGTATAACTTATCTTAGAGGAAAAAAGCACACACTCCCTGGTGGAACTCTCCTTATTCCCACCCTTCATCCTGCAGCCTGCATCTACAAACCTTACTGGAAAGAAAAATTCCTGGAGGATCTTGATAAAGTAAAAGAAGAGCTTGATAGACTATCAGAATCACCTGCAAATGCTTTTGATTAACCTTAGATAATCTTTGAGGTGACGGGTAATAAGAAATTTTTCTTTAACAATTTTCCTGCCGACCTCTCCCATCTTTCGGGCACAAAGAGGGTTTCTTAAAAGATACTCCACTCTATCTGCTGCTTCTTCAACTGAGTTAACTAAAAATCCATTCTCGCCTTCTTTTATCTGAAGTCTTATCCCTCCCACATTACCTCCCACCACAGGGCGAGCTTTCCATAATGCCTCTGTTACAGTCAATCCGAATCCTTCTCTCAGAGACTTTTGAATTACAACATCAGCACTTCTTTGCAAAGCATTTATCTGCACAAAGCTATCAGGAGCAAGATTTAATATATGAATATCAGGATCATCCTTAGCTTCCCTTCTTATCTGCCTGAGAACCTCCGGTCCTTCCGGATCATCCCTTGCTTCTCCACCTGCTAAAATTAGCTGACAATCTATTCTCTTTTTAACCCTGCGGTAAACTTTTATAACTCCCACAGGATCTTTAAAATAATCAAAACGAGAAACCTGAAGTAAGATGGGTTTTTGAGAATAAATTTCCATTCTCCTGAGTATATCCTTTATCTGTGAGGTTGAAAGTTCCCTATTTTTCTCACTGAGAGGGTCTATAGAGGGAGGAATTATATAACAAGTAAAAGGCAGCGGTTGAACAAACTCCTGCATGGAAAATATAGCAGCATCGTACTTTTTAATATAAGTGGATAGAAAATCCCAGACCTTTCTGTCTGGATTGGAAAGATCTATGTGACATCTCCATATCCATTTATTATTTTTATTATTTTTCCTGGCTTCAATTAGAGCTGCGGGTTGAGGATCATGGATAA
>JAGHCI010000048.1:0-2522 GCA_021160545.1 Candidatus Aerophobota bacterium
GATTCGATATTTGCGGTTATCGGCGAAGAATTTGGATTTATAGGGACAAGCATTATTGTTTTCATGTTTTTTATGCTTACACTGAGGGGACTTATAATAGCGAAAAGGGCAAGGGATGATTTTGGGAGACTACTTGCTGTGGGATTAACCTGTCTTATAGGTTGTCAGGCGCTTATAAATATGGGAGTTGCGACTGTTATTTTACCCACAACAGGTTCTGCTCTTCCTTTCATAAGCTATGGAGGTTCTTCTCTTTTAACCTCCCTTTCTGTAATAGGCATTTTATTAAACGTGTCAAAACAAAAAATGTGACCCTGCGTAGAAAATGCTTGAAGTTGAATTAAAAGCAAAGATTGAGGATGAAGATAAAATTGAGAAGGTGCTCTTGAAAGAGGGAGCCACTTTCATAAGAAAAGAAAATCAAGTTGATACTTACTTTTCTCATCCATGTCGTGATTTTGGTTTAACCGATGAGGCATTCAGGGTAAGAGAGGTAAATGGAGAGTTTTCTCTTACATTTAAAGGCCCAAGAGTTGACAGGATGGTAAAAACAAGGAGAGAAATAGAGGTTAAAATAGAAGGTGAGATTTTCCAGCTACTCCGGGCTTTAGGTTTTTCTCCCTTTAAGAAAATAATTAAAGAAAGAAAGATATATGAGTGGAGAGGTCTTATTTTGTCTCTTGATAAAGTGGAAAACCTCGGGTTTTTCCTGGAAGTGGAGGGTAAAAAAATAAGCGATAAAGAAAAAATTTTAAATTTTATGAAGAAATTGGGAATTAAAAAAAATCAATTTGTGGAGAAATCTTATTTTGAATTAATTATGGAAAAAGGTGTGTAAAATGAACAGGAAAGTTCTTGGTAAAATAGAAAAACCTTCTGTAGAGGAGTACAGGAGAGATGATAAAAAAAGAAGAATTTATCTTGTTCCTCTTTTTGTTTCACCAAGAGGAAGTCTTCGCCAAGACTATCAAAATAAACTCAAAAAATACTGGAAACAAGTAGAGGCGAGAATAAGTGATCTTGAGGAGAAGATAGGTAAGGTGAAAAAGATTTATTGTGAAATGGTTGATAAGAGCGGAAAAGAGGGAGAGGAAATTGTGAAAAGAATGGATGAGATACTCTGGAAGGTGGTTAAAAATTTTTTAGACAAAGGAGCAAATATAGTTGGGGTTGAAGATTCTGTTCTTTTACAGGAGCATTTTGATCTTACAAGATGTCTTTCTCTCAACCTGAAAAGCACAAGAGTTGCAGGTTTTATTGCAAACTTTTTCAGTCAAAACCTTAAGGAAAGAGACAGATATATATCTTCTTCTATAAACAAGGACCTCAAACAGGGAGAGGTGGGAATTGTTTTTATAAGAGAGGATAATTTCGTTGAGTTTGCCCGGGATATAGAAGTTTTTAGAATTTTTCCTCCTGCTCTGGATGAACTTCGCCATTTCTTTCAAAAGTGACTATTCCATCTTGTAAAGCAGGTAAATTCCCCCGATAATAAACAGCAGGTTAGGTATCCATGCTGAGATAAAGGGGTTCATTATTCCTGTTTTACCCATAGTCTTAAAAAGAGCCAGCAATTGATAGTATCCGAAGCTCATTAAAAGCCCCGTGGCAAGACTTGCCCCTCTTCCTTTTTTAATTATAACCCCAAGCGGTATTGTTACCAGCATCAGGATAAAGTTGGCAAAAGGAGAGGAAAATTTAAAATTGAGCTCTGTTTCAAACTCGGATGTGTCAAAGCCGCTTTTGCTGTATTCTCTGATATATCTTGTTAATTCTGAGATACTCATTTTTTCCGGAGGAAAATAAGTTTGAGCAAAATAATCCGGTTTTTTACTTACAGGAACTTTTTTTTCTACAAATGTTTTTTCTTCAGGTTCTTCTTTTAAGATGTATTCTGTCCCTTTTTCCAAAATCCAGAGGTTTCCGTCCCATTTTGCCTTCTTTGAGATGATAAATGCAGGAGGTATGGAATCTCTGTAAATCATAACATCTTCCATCACCCCCTCCTGAAGGTTTAAGTATCTTATGTAAAATATGTAATTGGGGGGAGCAGCTGTAAAGACATTTTTTTGAAGCTTTGCTTCCTTTGTTTGGATGAAACTTTTTTCCTTTATTTCATGGGAAATTTTGTTTGCCTGGTAGACAATAGTATTGTCAAGAAAAAGAGTTGAGAATCCTATTATGATTCCCGCTGCAAACAAAGGCAAAGTGGTTCTTTTTACAGATATCCCGCTTATCTGTGCTGCCTGAAGCTGATTGGTAGAGGTAAAATAGGATACAGTGAATAAAGTGGAAGTTATAATTGAGATGGGACTTAGCGTAACAAAAAGATAAGGAATCTGCAGGGTGTAGTAAAGAATAATCTGGTATAAGACAGCTTCCTTTTTTAAATTACCGATAGAGGTGAAAAAATCAGTCAAAATAAATATTGCTATGAAGAAGAACACAAAGACAAAGTAATATCTTAAAAACTCCCGGGTTATATATCTATCTAAGGTTCTCATTTTTATCTTGTTATAGCC
>JAGHCI010000028.1:0-2857 GCA_021160545.1 Candidatus Aerophobota bacterium
CATCCCAGAAGTTAAAACTTCGACCAAAAATCTTTTTTTGAACATTTTTACATATACAACTTCCATACTTTTCAGAAAATTTTTCATAAAGTAATTTTGTAAGATAGGGAGCTTTTCTGTTAGAGATTCCCTCCTTAAATTCCTCCTTACCTCTTCCAAAAAAATAACCAACTATCATCGCACCTCCTGAAAGAGCACCACATGTTCCCTCTGTGGTGCTTCCAAATCCTCCAGAAAGAGGATATGCTGCCCGGAGTAGAGTCTCATCTTTAATATCAAAAAGGTCCCCCAGTGCAGCTACAACACACTGAGCACAAAAATGTGCCTTTTTCTCGTACTCAAATCCAGTTTCATAAGCTTTTTTAAGAAAGTCTCTTTCTGATCCTTTCAAAAATTCTGGTGCTCTTTCTCGCATAATTTTCCTCCTGATATAATCCTCTCAGTATCTTACCTTATTTCCCGAATACGTCAATCAGAATCCATTTCTAAATGCTTATATCATGAATTGCCATGAAATTCCCGAAAACGGCAATAACTTTTCCTAAAAGCATAGCTTTTTTGTCCTGAGTTTATCTTGAAAAAATTTTTAGCTTTTTTCTTACTGGACTCTATACAAAGCTTGAAAAAAGCAAAGATAATAGTATAATTATCAAAACTTCAGCTTGATATGAAAGAAGATAAATTTGTAAAGTGGATAAGAGAGGCTATAGAATATCTACCGGTTCACTTAAAAGAAAAATTATCTAACATAGAAATAACTGTTAAGGATATGCCTGGGAAAGAGGATCCTGTAAGAGATTTTTCCTCTTCTTTTGTGCTGGGTTTTTATGAGGGAGTGCCTCTTGGAAGAAAAAGAATGTTTCATATGATAACTTTT
Organism: Candidatus Aerophobota bacterium; assembly: GCA_021160545.1. Classification (GTDB taxonomy): domain Bacteria; phylum Aerophobota; class Aerophobia; order Aerophobales; family B3-G15; genus CBFDTW01. The sequence goes on from JAGHCI010000028.1 coordinate 878, forward strand.
CCTGATAGAATAACTCTATTTTCAAGACAGATAGAAAAAGTCTCTTCTTCAGAAAAGGAAATGAGAGAACTCACAATTAAAACAACTTTGCACGAGATAGGACACTACTTTGGCTTAAGTGAAAAAGAGCTTTTGGAAATTGAGGTAAAAAGTTTGAAGAAAAAAGGAGGGGATGAATGAGCACTTATAAAACTGGCATTGCAGTAATTGGAGGAGGCCCTGCAGGTTATGTTGCTGCAATTAGAGCAGCACAGCTTGGGGGAGAAGTTACACTTGTGGAAAAGGAAAAACTGGGAGGAGTGTGTTTAAATGTCGGATGCATTCCTACAAAAGCTATTTTAAGAAGCTGTGAAATTCTTACATTTATTAAAAATGCAAAAGAATTTGGACTGGAGGCAGGTGAGGCAAGGATAAATCTTTCTCAACTTATGACAAGAAAAAAAAGGATAGTTGCAAGACTTGTCGGAGGAGTTGATTATCTCTTAAAGAAAAACAAAATTCAGGTAATAAAGGGAGAGGCAAGGTTTGTTGACACCTCTACACTTGAGATTAAAGGAGAAGAGGAAAAAGCGATAAAAGCAGATAAGATAATAATTGCAACAGGCTCCTATCCTGCCTCTTTTCCTCTTGATGGTATAGACAGGGAAGCAGTTCTTACAAGCACAGAGGCACTTGATATAGAAGAGGTGCCCGAGGAATTTTTGATTATCGGAGCAGGTGCAATTGGTGTAGAGTTTGCTCACATCTACAGCACTCTTGGAAGTAAAGTTACCCTGGTTGAGATGCTCTCCCAGATTTTACCAGGAGAAGATGAAGAGATTTCAGAAACTCTTAGAAAGATTATGACAAAGAAAGGAATTGATATCTTCACGTCTTCCACCCTGCAAAAAGTAAAAAAAGAAGGTAGCAGGTACAAAGGCATTATAAAAACACCCCAAGGGGAGAAAGAGGTCTTCTTTGATAAGATTCTCATCTCAATAGGAAGAAGACCAAATTCGAAAAACTTAAACCTTGAGAAGGTGGGTGTAAAGACAGACGAAAAAGGCTGGATAAAAGTAAACTCCCAAATGCAAACAACCACTCCCAATATTTTTGCAGCAGGAGATGTAATTGGAGGATATCTTCTCGCACATGTCGCTTATGCAGAAGGAGAGGTCGCCAGTGAAAATGCCATGGGGAAAAATTCCCATATAAATTACAGAGCAGTTCCCCGTTTTATATGTTCAATGCCAGAAATAGCATCAGTGGGGCTTACTGAGAAAAAAGCAAAAGAAAGTGGATACAATGTGAAAGTTGGGAAGTTTCCTTTTTCAGCCAACGGTAAGGCTATAATCCATGGAGAAAGAGAGGGGATGGTTAAGATAATATCTGATGCCGAAACAGAGGAGATACTTGGTATTCACATCTTGGGACCCGAAGCAACAGACCTTATCTTGGAAGGAACACTTGCTATAAATCAGGAAAGCACTCTTAACGAAATTATAGATACAATTCACCCTCATCCAACTCTTGGAGAGGCAATAAAAGAAGCAGCACTTGACGCACAAAAAAGAGCCATTCACATTTAATAAATAACAAAAAATACAAAGGAAAAGGTAGTAAGAATGGACCCTCTTTTAGAAGTTATAGATTTGACAATTGTTCCCTCTGGAAACAGCCAACCAATTGTAGAAGAGATATCTTTCAAGGTCTATCCAGGTAAAATCCACGCATTAATGGGACCCAATGGCTCTGGCAAATCTTCGATAGCTTACTCTATAATGGGATTAAAACAATACTTCCCTACAAAGGGAAAAATATTATTTCAAAAAGAGGACATAACAAATTTAAATGTAACAGAAAGAGCAAGAAGAGGAATTACCCTTGCCTGGCAAGAACCTGTAAGGTTTGAGGGAATATCAGTGAGAGATTATATAATGGCGGGTCTAAAGGCCAAAGGCAAGGGAGAGGAGAAGGTAAAAGAAGTACTCGAACTTGTAG
>JAGHCI010000036.1:0-14878 GCA_021160545.1 Candidatus Aerophobota bacterium
CACCAAGACCGTAAACAGTGTCAGTGGGAAAACATATAACTCCTCCCTTTCTTAAAATTTCAAGAGCCTTTTTTATTTTTTCTTTTTCAATTTGTGATGGAGCAATCTTCAGGATAAGAGGTTTCATTTTCTTATCTGGCCTTCTCCTAAAATAATAAATTTGTAAGAGGTAAGTTCTTTTATTCCCATAGGTCCTCTTGCATGCAACTTCTGAGTAGATATTCCAATTTCTGCTCCCATTCCAAATTCCCCTCCGTCGGTAAACCTTGTTGAAGCGTTCACGTAAACTGCAGCTGAGTCAACTTCCTGAAGAAATTTTTTGGCTTTTGAATAGTTATTTGTCACTATTGCATCAGAGTGGTGAGAGCCATAATAGTTTATATGTTCTATAGCTTCCTCCAGCCCATCCACCACTTTAACAGAGAGTATAAGATCAAGGTACTCTGTGAACCAGTCCTCTTCTGTTGCAGGTTTCACATCAGGAACAATTTCTCTTACCTTTTCATCCCCTCTTATCTCTACTTTTGCTTCTTTAAATCTTTCAATCATTTTAGGCAAGAAGGATTTTGCTATTTCTTTATCCACAAGAAGTGTTTCCATGGCATTGCATACTCCAGGACGTTGAACTTTTGCATTGAAGCAAATCTCTTCTGCCATTTTTAAATCGGCCTCTCTTTCCACAAAAACGTGGCATACCCCCTTGTAATGTTTTATGACAGGTATTGTTGAGTTTTCAACCACTGCTCTTATAAGACTTTCTCCTCCCCGGGGGATAATAACATCTATATATTCGTCAAGTTTTAACATTTGCATTACGGCTTCCCTTGAGGTGGTTCTCACAAGTTGAATACTTTCTGGAGGAACTTTGGTCTTTTTTAAGGCCTCATTTAAGATGTCAACAAGGATGCAATTTGACCTTATAGCCTCAGACCCTCCTCTCAAAAGTACAGCATTGCCAGCTTTAAGGCATAGAGATGCTGCATCTACGGTAACATTTGGCCGTGATTCATAAATTATCCCAATAACACCAAGAGGGACCACCATCTTTCCAACAAAAAGCCCGTTAGGTCTTTTCCACATACTTTCTATCTTACCAACAGGATCCTCCAGGGATATTATCTGTCTTAGACTTTTTGAAAGACTGGCAATTCTCTTATCTGTAAGGGCTAATCTGTCGATTAAGGCAGAGGAGAGCCCTTTTTCTTTTGCTTCTTGAATATCTTTTGCATTTTCTTCTTTTATTTTTTCTGTATTTTTCTCTATAGCAAGAGCCATTTCCTCAAGAGCTTTATTCTTTTCTTCCGAAGGAAGGGTTGCCAGGACTTTACTTGCCTTTTTTGCTTTCTTTGCCATTTCTAAAATCTCTTCTCTTATCTCCATTTTTTCTCCCTTAATCTATGGAGTTTTCCTAATACTTATATATCACATCACAGTTAAAAGTCAAATAAGGAGAGGGGTTTAAAATGAGAATTTGTTATTTTCCCTTGCAAATTTAAAAGAGTGTAGTATACTTTCAAGTGAAATATATTTTAAGGGAGGAAAAAATGGAGGATATAAAGGTTAATCCTCCGGGTCTATCCTATAAGAACTGGGTGCTGCTGGTGGTTCTGGGTATTCTTATTTTAATTTTAGTATTTTCCACCTTCTATACTATTGGACCAGATGAGGTGGGAGTGATAAAGAGGTTTGGAAGATATGTGAGAACTACTGATCCAGGACTTCATATTAAAATTCCCTTTGCAGAATCTGTTACCAAAGTTAAGGTTAAATATGTGTTTAAGGAAGAATTTGGCTTCAGGACCTTAAGACCCGGAGTAAAGACTGTATATTCGCCAGAAAAATGGCAGGGAGAGTCTCTTATGCTCACAGGAGACTTAAATGTGGTTGAAGTGGAATGGATTGTTCAGTATAGAGTTGCTGATCCTTACAAATATCTTTTTAAGATAAAGGAGGTAAGGAAAACTATAAGAGATATTTCCGAGGTGGTTATGCGACTTGTGGTTGGGGACAGAAGCGTAGATGAGGTTTTAACTGTGGGCAGAATGGAGGCAGCAAGTGAGGCTCAGAGAAAACTTCAGGAAATTCTGGATTCTTATGATTCCGGAATTAAGATTGTGACTCTTAAGTTGAAGGATGTTAATCCTCCTGACCCTGTAAAGCCTTCCTTTAATGAGGTTAACGAGGCTCGCCAGGACAGGGAAAGATTTATAAATGAGGCATGGCAGGCTTACAATAAGGTAATTCCTAAAGCAAAAGGTGAGGCAGAAAAGACGATAGCAGAAGCCGAGGGATATGCTATTAAGAGGGTTAATAGGGCAGAAGGTGATGCTAAAAGATTTCTTGCACTTCTTGAAGAATACAAAAAAGCACCTGAGGTTACAAAAAAGAGAATTTACCTTGAAACTCTCTCGGATATTCTTTCCCGAGTGGGGAAAATATATGTAATTGATTCGGAGCTGAAGACTATTCTGCCTCTACTTTCCTTAGAGGAGGGTAAAAAATGAGGTTAGAAAAATGGATACCCATTGGCGTAGGGATTATCATTGCAATTATAATTTTGAGCAGCACTTTCTATATTGTTGATGAGGCTCAGCAGGTTGTAATAACAGAGTTTGGTCAGCCTGTAGGAAAACCCATAACAAGAGCCGGTCTTTATGTAAAAAAGCCTTTTATTCAGAAGGTGAACCGTTTTGAAAAACGACTTTTAACCTGGGATGGAAGTCCCACTCAGATTCCCACCAAGGATAAAAAGTATATATGGGTGGATACTACTGCTCGCTGGAAAATAGTTGACCCTCTGAAGTTTTTGCAGTCGGTAGGAAGCGAAAGGGAAGCTCAGGCAAGACTTGATGATATTATTGATTCTGCTACAAGGGATAAAATTACCGCCCATTCTTTATACGAGATTGTTAGAAATACAAATCGAGAGTTTATTGTAAGCGAGGTTTTCGTGCAGAAAGAGGAGGAGACAGGGGAGGTTCTAAAAGGGAGGGAACGTATTTCCCGGGAAATTCTCAAAGAAGCAGCAAAGCTTACTCCTCAGTATGGAATTGAACTTGTGGATGTGCGAATAAAAAGACTCAATTATGTGGAAGAAGTAAGGCAGAAAGTTTATGCCAGGATGATATCTGAGCGAAAAAGAGTGGCAGAGCAATATCGTTCAGAGGGACAGGGCAAAAAAGCTGGAATAGAGGGAATGAGGGAAAAAGAACTTCAGAGGATTACATCTGAGGCTTATAAAAGAGCTCAGATTATAAAAGGGGAAGCTGATGCTAAAGCCACAAGGATTTATGCACAGGCTTACTCCAAAGACCCTGAGTTTTACTCCTTTTTGAAAACTCTTGAAACCTACACCAGGACTTTATCAGGAGATAGTGTAATTATTTTGACCACTGATAGTGAACTTTATAAGTATTTAAAATCAATAAAAGTAAAATAATAATGAGAGGAGATACAAATGGAGGTGAACATAACCTGGTTAGGTCATGCAAGCTTTAAAATCGAAGGGAAGGGTAAGGTAATTTATATAGATCCCTGGAAGATAAAAGAAAAGGAAAAAGCTGATATCGTGCTTGTTACCCATTCTCATTATGATCATTTTTCTCTTGAGGATATTGAAAAAATCCGGTCCGATAAAACCTGCTTTATTGCACCTTCTGATGTTGCGGTTAAGCTAAAGGGAAATGTGAAAAAAGCAAAGTCTGGTGATGAGTTTTCCCTTGAGGATGTGAGCGTTAAAGCTTTTCCAGCTTATAATGTTGGAAAGCCCTATCATCCCAGGGCAAATGGATGGGTGGGATACGTTGTCGAAATTGAAGGTGTATCCATTTATCATCCGGGAGATACAGACTTTATTCCTGAGATGAAGGATATAAAGCCTTATGTGGCACTTCTTCCCATTGGGGGAACCTACACCATGGGAGTGGAGGATGCTTTAAAAGCTGTTGATGTTTTAAGTCCTCGGATTGTTATTCCCATGCACTACGGAGAGATAGTGGGAAGTGTTGATGATGCAAAGAGGTTTTCTCAAAAGTGCAAGGTAGAGGTTAAAATTCTTACAAAAGGAGAGAAGTTTAAAGTGGAGTTGACGGAGTAAAAGTTTTAAATATAATTCTTACCTTAACCGGTATTTTCCTCAAAATAAGTATTTTCCCAAAATGGAAATAAAAAGACAAAAGGAGAAAAAATGAAAAAGTATGTCTATTTTTTTGCCAAAGACCAGGCTGAAGGTTCAGCTGAGATGCGGGATATTCTTGGGGGAAAGGGTGCTAATCTTGCAGAAATGGCTAACCTCGGAATCAGAGTTCCACCAGGATTTACCATTTCCACAGAGGTTTGTGCTATTTACACTCAGAAGGGTGAGTATCCACCTGAGGTTGAAGAACAAACAAGGGAGAATTTAAGAAAGCTTGAAGAGATAACAGGTAAAAAGTTCGGTGATCCTGAAAATCCCCTGCTTGTTTCTGTCAGATCTGGAGCAAGGATTTCTATGCCGGGAATGATGGATACCGTTCTCAATCTGGGGTTAAATGATAAAAGCGTGGAAGGTCTTGCTAAGAAAACAGGCAACCCCAGATTTGCCTACGATTGTTATCGTCGTCTTTTGCAGATGTTTGGTAATGTGGTTTTAAAAATTCCTGCCGAGAAATTTGAGGAGATTATAGATAGAAAAAAAGAAGAAAAAGGTGTAAAGGAGGATATTGAGCTTACCGTTGATGATTTGAAGGAACTTGTGGAAGAATTTAAAAAGGTGATAAAGAGGGAAACCGGTCAGGACTTTCCTCAAGACCCCTACAAACAGCTGATGATGGCACGCGATGCCGTTTTTAAGAGCTGGAATAACAAAAGAGCTATTGAATACAGGAGAATACATAAAATACCGGAGCACTGGGGGACTGCGGTTAACGTGCAGACAATGGTTTTTGGAAACATGGGACCTGATTCTGCTACTGGTGTGGGGTTTACGAGGAATCCTGCTACCGGAGAGAAGGAACTTTACGGGGAGTATCTTGTAAATGCTCAGGGAGAGGATGTAGTAGCTGGTATAAGGACTCCCAGACCTATATCAGAGCTGGAAAAAGAAATGCCTCAGGTTTATAAGGAGCTAAAAGAAACTGTAGAGCTTCTTGAAAAACATTATAAGGATGTTCAGGACTTTGAATTTACCATAGAAAAAGGGATCCTTTATCTTCTACAAACAAGAACAGGGAAAAGGACTGCCCAAGCTGCAGTTAAGATAGCTCATGACATGGTGGAAGAGGGCTTGATTACAAAAGAGGAAGCAATACTCAGAATAGAGCCCTCTCAGTTAGAGCAACTTTTGCATCGTCGGATAGATCCCAACGCCAAGGTTGAAGTACTGGCTAAGGGACTTCCTGCTTCTCCAGGAGCTGCAACAGGTTCTGTTGTTTTTACAGCTGATAGAGCAGTTGAGCTTGCAAATGAAGGAAGAAAAGTTATTCTTGTCAGAAGAGAAACATCTCCTGAAGATATTCATGGAATGGCAGTAGCTGAGGGTATTTTGACTTCAAGAGGTGGTATGACAAGCCATGCTGCTGTTGTGGCAAGAGGGATGGGAAAACCGTGTGTTGCAGGGTGTGAGGCTATTAAAGTAGATGAGAAAAGGAACGAATTCACAGTAAATGAAATGATTTTTAAGGAGGGGGATTACATAACTATTGACGGAAGCTCTGGTGAGGTTATAAAAGGAGAGGTTCCCACAATAGAACCTGAGCTAAGTGGAGAATTTAAAAGGATCCTTGAATGGGCAGATGAAATAAGGGTTATGGGAGTTAGAGCTAATGCTGATACACCTCATGATGCAAAGGTTGCAAGAGAAATGGGAGCAGAGGGTATCGGACTTTGCAGAACAGAGCATATGTTCTTTGGGGAAGAGAGACTTCCTCATGTCCAGAAGATGATTCTTTCCCAATCTGAAGAGGAAAGAAAAGAAGCCCTTGCTAAAATTGAGCCTATGCAGAAAGAGGATTTCAAAGGAATTCTCAGAGAGATGCAGGGCTTACCTGTTATTATTAGATTACTTGATCCTCCTTTACATGAGTTCCTACCCAATTACGAGGATCTTCTTGTTGAAGTTACAAAGCTTAAGATTCAGGGAGGAGATAAAAAAGAAATAGAGGAAAAGGAAAGACTTCTTCGCAGGATTATTGATTTAAAGGAAATGAATCCTATGTTGGGACACAGGGGATGCAGGTTAGGCATAACCTTTCCTGATATTTACAGGATGCAGACAAGAGCCATTTTTGAAGCAGCAGCCGAACTTGTAAAAGAGGGAGTTGATGTTTTACCAGAGGTTATGATTCCTCTGGTTGCTGAGGATAAAGAGCTTTTGATATTAAAAGAGGAAATTGAAAAAGTAGCAAGGGAGGTAATGGAAAAAGAGGGGGTTGACTTTAAATATAAAATAGGTACAATGATAGAGCTTCCTCGTGCAGCGCTTTGTGCAGATAAAATAGCAAAGGTGGCAGACTTCTTCTCTTTCGGGACCAACGACCTTACACAGACGACTTTTGGTTTCAGCAGGGATGACGCAGAGGGGAAATTTCTCCATGCTTATATTGAGAAGAAAATTTTGAAGGATGATCCTTTTAGAGTTCTGGATCAGGAAGGAGTGGGTCAGCTTGTGGCAATGGGCACAGAGAAAGGAAAATCTGCAAATCCTGAACTTGAGGTGGGAATTTGCGGAGAACACGGAGGAGAACCTTCTTCAATTAAGTTCTGCTATCGCAAAGGTCTTGACTACGTGAGTTGTTCACCTTATCGTGTTCCGGTAGCAAGACTTGCTGCTGCACAGGCAAGGCTTGAGGAGAAAAAATAATAGGTTGAAGGAAAAATAGGCAGGTTGGCAACAACCAAGAAGGGGGGTTGTCATTTTTAATTTATTTTATATAAATTAAGTTTGCCAGAGGGGAGGTGCCAGAGTGGCCAAATGGGGCGGGCTGTAAACCCGTTGGCGTTATGCCTACGATGGTTCGAATCCATCCCTCCCCATATGATATGCCTTAGGTTCTACAATCAGGTAACCTTAGTCTGGTAAGTTTCTAAATAGCATTGCCCACGTGGCTCAGGGGGAAGAGCGCATCCTTGGTAAGGATGAGGTCACCGGTTCGAATCCGGTCGTGGGCTTCACTTTTACATAAACGGAGTTTAAGAAAATAAGAAAATATTTTCTGGAGGAAAACAAGGAGGATTAAAAGATGGCAAGAGAAAAGTTTGTGAGAACAAAGCCCCATGTGAATATTGGGACAATAGGTCACGTTGACCATGGAAAGAGCACTTTGACTTCTGCTATAACACATGTTCTTTCCAAAAAAGGTTGGGCATCTCCCATGAGTGTCGATGAAATTGATAAGGCACCTGAGGAGAAAGAAAGAGGACTTACTATATGTATTGCTCATATTGAATACGAAACAGAAAAAAGACACTATGCTCATATTGATTGTCCAGGCCATGCTGATTATATTAAGAATATGATTACAGGAGCTGCCCAGATGGATGGGGCTATCCTGGTTGTTTCTGCTGCTGATGGAGCTATGCCTCAGACAAGGGAGCACATTCTTCTGGCAAGACAGGTTAATGTGCCAGCGATAGTAGTGTTTTTAAATAAAACAGATCAGGTTGAAGATGAGGAGCTTTTAGAGCTGGTAGAACTTGAGGTAAGGGAACTTTTATCCAAGTACGAGTTTCCAGGAGATGAGATTCCGGTTATAAAAGGTTCTGCTTTGAAGTGTCTTGAGTGTGGATGTGGGAAGGAGGATTGTCCTCACTGTGGACCGATATGGCAGCTTTTGAAAGCAGTGGATGAATACATACCAGAACCTGTCAGAGACATTGATAAGCCTTTTCTTCTTGCGGTAGAAGATGTTTTCTCTATTACAGGAAGAGGAACAGTTGTTACAGGAAGAGTTGAAAGGGGGAAAATTAAAGTGGGAGATCCTGTTGAAATAGTGGGACTTTCACATGAGATAAAAAAGACCGTTGCAACAGGACTTGAAATGTTTAGAAAAACACTTGACGAAGCACAGGCAGGTGATAATATTGGTGTTCTCCTGCGCGGAATAGAAAAGGATGAGGTAAGTAGAGGACAAGTTCTGGCAGCTCCGGGTTCTATCACTCCTCATACAAAGTTTGAAGGAGAGGTTTATGTTTTAACCAAAGAAGAGGGAGGAAGGCATACTCCTTTCTTTGAGGGTTACAGGCCTCAGTTTTACTTTAGAACCACTGATGTTACAGGAGATGTATCTCTTCCAGAAGGAGTAGAGATGGTAATGCCCGGGGATAACGTAAGACTCACTGTAAAGCTTATAACTCCTATAGCCATGGAGGAAGGATTGAGATTTGCTATTCGTGAGGGAGGAAAGACTGTGGGAGCAGGAGTTGTAACAAAAATAATAGAGTGAAAAAATGGCAGAAATAGTTACTCTGGTTTGCACAAAATGTAAGGCGAGAAATTACACTACAACGCGAAGCAAAAAAACCTCTTCTTTATCTCTTAAAAAATACTGTAAGTTTTGCCGTGAACATACCCTCCATAAGGAAAAGTAGGTCCGTAGCTCAACTTGGTTAGAGCACCGGATTCCAAATCCGGAGGTTGCAGGTTCGAGTCCTGCCGGGCCTGTTAGTGGGCTTTTATCCCTGATGGAAGTAAGGTAGATTTTCTTACTTGTGAGGACAGGTTAAAATGAGCAATAAATTAATGGATTTTTTGAGGTCAGTACAGGTAGAGGCCAGGAAGGTTAGCTGGCCTTCAAGGGAGGAAATTGTAAAATCAACAGCAATTGTTGTTGTAGCTATACTTGTTTCTGCCATAATCATTGGGGGAATAGATGTAATTTTTTTACAGATTTTAAGAATTTTTTTAAGATAGCAGGTTAAAATGGCTAAAAAATGGTATGCTATTCATACTTACGCAGGCCAGGAGGATAAGGTAAAGGCAAATCTTGAACAGAGAATTGAAAGTTTTGGGGTTAAGGACAAGGTTTCTCGTATATTAATTCCAAAGGAAAAAATAGCAGAAGTTAGAAATGGGAAAAAGAGAATATACAAAAGGAAGTTTTTCCCTGGATATATTCTCATAGAAGCAGATCTTGATGAGGAAACAAAATATGTTATCGCTAATACTCCAGGAGTTACAGGATTTGCTGGTCCCAAGAAAAAACCTGTTCCTCTGGATGAGAAAGAGATTCGTAATATAGAATACAGAATGGGTCTTCTTGAGAAGAAACCCAAGCCCGGCGTGGTTTTTGAAGTGGGAGAAAGCGTACGTATAAGCAGTGGTCCTTTTGCTAATTTTCAAGGTGAGATAATTGAGGTTAATCCTCAGCAGCAAAGATTAAAAGTGCTTGTTTCTATTTTTGGGAGAGAAACTCCCGTAGAATTAGAGTATGTTAATGTGGAGAAGTTATAATGGCTAAAAAACCTGTTATAGCTCAGATAAAATTACAGATACCGGCAGGAAAAGCTAATCCGGCTCCTCCTGTGGGACCGGCTTTGGGTCAACATGGGATAAATATTATGGATTTTTGTAAAGCATTTAATGAGCGCACCAAAGACCAGGGAGACATAATTGTTCCAGTAGTAATCACTGTTTATAAGGATCGTTCCTTCACCTTTGAATTGAAAACTCCACCTGCATCAGCTCTTTTAAAAAAAGCTGCGGGAATAGAGAAAGGCTCTGGAGAGCCCAACAAGAAGAAGGTAGGCAAGGTGACCCGGCAGGATATTGAGGAAATAGCGAAGATTAAAATGAAGGATTTAAATGCTTATGATCTTGAAAGTGCAATGAAGATGATAGAAGGAACAGCAAAAAATATGGGATTAGAGATTGTAGAGGAGTAAGACCGTGCCTAAGAGAGGAAAAAAATATTTAGAGATGGTAAAAAAATTGGAAAAGAGGGAGTATGCTCCTGAGGAAGCTATAAAAGTTGTTAAAGAGCTTACAAGTTCAAATGGTCGCAAATTTGAGGAGACGGTTGAGGTTGCAGTTGCCTTGAACATCAAACCAAAAGAAAAGGGAGAGAGGGTAAGAGGTACAGTTAGTTTGCCAAGGGGATTAGGAAGAAAAGTCAGGGTTCTTGTTTTTGCAGCTGGTGACCAGGCAGAGGAGGCCAAAAAAGCTGGTGCAGATTTTGTGGGAGGAGAGGATCTTATTCAGAAGATAGAGAAGGGATGGCTTGATTTTGATGCTGTAGTTGCTACCCCTCAGTTGATGAGATCGGTGGCAAGATTGGGTAGAATACTTGGTCCTAAAGGGCTAATGCCTTCGCCTAAGATTGGTACCGTTACAGATAACCCCGGGAAAGTTGTAGAAGAGCTTAAAAGAGGGAAGATAGAATACAGGAATGATGCCACAGGTGTGATTCATGCTCCAATAGGAAAGGTGTCTTTCAGTGAAGATGCGCTTCTGGAGAATTTTTACGCTCTTTTAAAGGCAATAGAAAAAGATAAGCCTTCTACAGTTAAAGGAAGATATATAAAAAGTATTTATATATCTTCTACTATGGGACCGGGTATAAAAGTAAAGTATACATAGAGGGTTTTCTATGAGCATGAAACTTGAGGAGAAAAAAGAACAGGTTAAGTGGTTAAAAGAAAACTTTTTGAAAAGTTCGGCGAGTTTCCTGGTGGATTATCGAGGTTTGAAGGTAGATGAGCTTACAGAGCTTCGGAGAAAACTGAAGGAACACAAGGCTGTATTTAAAGTTGTTAAAAACACCTTAGCGAAAAGAGGAGCTGAGGAAGCTAATTTAAGTGATCTTTGCTCTCTTTTTGTAGGACCTACAGGAGTTATTTTTAGTTTTGACGAGCCTGTTTTTCCAGCTAAGGTGATAAAAGAGTTTATAAAAGAGCACCCCAGTTTAAAAATAAAAGGAGGAATGCTGGCAAAGGAACTTGTTGATGCGAAGAAGGTTATCTCTCTTGCTGAGCTTCCGGACAGGAAAACTTTACTGACTCAATTTTTAAGTCAGCTTAATTTTCCCCTTACTGGTTTCCTGGGCGCTCTTGTTTCACCTTTGCAGAATTTTATGTTTGCAATAAATTCTATAATTGACAAGAAAAAAGGAGGGTCATCAATGACAACTACACCCAAACAAGAAACTCAGGATAAAAAAGAGAGTAGAAAGGAGATGATAATTAAGGCTATTGAGGAGATGAATATTCTCGAACTTTCAGAGCTGGTGAAGGAGCTTGAGGAAAGATTTGGTGTTAAAGCTGCTGCTCCTCAAGTAGCTGTGGCTGTTGCACCTTCTAAGGAAGAGGAAGCTAAGGAAGAAAAAACAGAATTTGATGTGATTCTTTCTGATGTGGGAAGCAAAAAAATTCAGGTTATAAAAGAGGTAAGGAAGCTTACTTCTCTTGGACTTAAGGAGGCAAAAGAACTTGTTGAATCTGCTCCCAAACCTATAAAACAGGGAGTTAGTAAAGAAGAAGCACAGAAGATAAAGGAGACACTTGAGGCAGTTGGAGCCAAGGTGGAGATAAAGTAGAAAATTAAAAAATAACTAAAAATAAGAGAGGTTTATTTATGGCAGCTGCATTAAAAGAACGAAAAATAAAAGATTTTTCTAAATATCCTCCGTTAATTGATGTTCCAGATCTTTTGAAGATGCAGCGCGCCTCTTACGAAGAGTTTCTTCAAAAAGATATTCCACCTGAAAAAAGGGAAAATAAGGGATTGGAGGCTATTTTTAGAGAAGTGTTTCCTGTGGAGAGTTTTAACGGAAAAATGTCCCTTGAGTATGTTCAATACAGATTTATTGAGCCACGTTATAGTATGGAGAAATGTGAGGAAGAAGAACTGACTTACGCTATGCCTCTTTATGTTAAACTCAGGTTGAACAAGAAAGACACAGGAGAGGTCATGGAACAGGAGGTGTACCTGGGGGATATTCCTTTAATGAACGAAAGAGGTAGCTTTATCATTAATGGTACAGAGAGAATTGTGGTTAATCAGATTCAAAGAACTCCTGGTGTGTTTTTTGAAGAAGGTGTGGCAGGTTCAACTGAAGGTAAAGTTTCCTACAGGGCTCGAATTATTCCAGAGAGAGGTAACTGGATTGACTTTGAGGTGAGAGAGGGACTTTTATACATGCGAATTAACAGAGGGCGGAGATTTATAGGAACTTTATTTTTGAGGGCCCTTGGAGTAGACCCAGAAGAAGTTTTAAAGCAGATAGATAATCCTGAAGATAGAGAGATATTAAGAAGAAGTTTTGAAAACGATGGTGCTGAGTCGCAAAAAGATGCCCTTCTCAAAATTTACCATCAGCTTAGACCTGGTAGGCCACCTGTTTTTGAGTCAGTAAAGGAGGTTTTTGAAAGAACGTTTCTCGATCCTCGTTACTATAACTTGGATAAAGTGGGCCGTTACCAGATTAATAAAGAGCTGGGGATTGATACAGGATGGGATTGTATGGTTCTTAGAGTGGAGGATGTAGTTGGGGTGATTAAACGTCTTTTTGAAGTGAATCGTGAGGTGGTTGAAGTCGAGAGTATGGATCATTTAGCTTACAGAAGAGTGAGAAGGGTGGGAGACCTTTTAGCAGAGCAAATTCGTATGGGCCTTACTCATCTTGTCAGGATAGTTCAGCAGAGGATGAGTATTCAATCTCCTGAAACTATTACCCCCCGTTCTCTTGTAAATACCAGAGCGTTAAGAGGAGCAATAGAAAGTTTCTTTCATACAGGACAACTTTCTCAGTATCTTGACCAGACTAATCCTCTGGCAGAATTGACTCACAAAAGAAGACTTTCTGCTCTTGGCCCAGGGGGACTTTCTCGTGTCCAGGCCAAGGAAGAGGTAAGGGATGTGCATTATACTCACTATGGTAGAATTTGTCCAATTGAAACTCCAGAGGGTCAAAATATTGGACTTATAACCTCTCTTGCGACTTATGCCCGGGTCAACAAGCTTGGTTTTCTGGAGGCACCCTATAGAAAAGTTGTAAACGGAAAAGCTACAGATCAAATTGAGTATCTTTCTGCAAGAGAGGAGGATCAATACTACATTGCAGGATGTGATGCGGTAGATAAAGATGGTAATTTTGTGAGATCTCCTGTTATAGCTCGTTACAGGGGTGAAATAGTAGTTGTGCCCAAGGAGAAGGTAGATTATGTTGATATTTCTCCCAAGCAGATAGTCAGCGTTTCCACTTCTCTTATTCCTTTTTTAGAGCACGATGATGCCAATCGTGCTCTAATGGGTTCTAACATGCAGCGGCAGGCAGTTCATCTTGAAAACGCTGAGGAACCTCTTGTTCAGACAGGGATGGAGAGAAAAGTAGCCGAAGATTCTCTTATGGCAGTGAGGGCAAAAAGAGGAGGAGAGGTTGTTTATGCAGACGCTAACAAAATAAAGATAAAACATGAAAAAGGAATTGATACCTATCCTCTTGTAAGGTTTAAAAGATCAAATCAAAGAACCTGCATTGACCAAAGGCCTATAGTAAAAAGAGGAGATAAAGTTAAGAAGGGGGATTTTATCACGGATGGTCCAGCGATAAAGAGAGGAAAACTTGCCTTAGGGAGGAACGTACTTGTAGCTTTCATGCCCTGGGAAGGATATAATTATGAGGACGCTATACTTATAAGCGAGAAGCTTTTAAAAGAAGATCTTTTCACTTCTATTCACATTGAAGAGTTTCAGGTAGAGGCAAAGGAGCTTCGCTCAGGAGTTGAGGAGATAACCGCAGATATTCCTAACGTAGATGAGTCTGCTCTAAAAAATCTTGATGAGAAGGGAATAATAAGAGTGGGAGCAGAGGTTAAAGCTGGAGATATCCTTGTAGGGAAGGTTACTCCTCAGGTGGAGGTAAAGTTAACTCCTGAAGAAAGGCTTTTGAGAAGTATTTTTGGAGAAAAGGTTCAAAAGGTAAAGGATAATTCTTTAAGAGTCCCCCACGGAATTGAGGGGAAAGTTATAAAAGTTAAGGTCTTTTCAAGAGAAAAGGGTGATGATCTTCCTCCAGATGTAAGAGAAAGGGTTAAGGTATATGTAGCCACAAGAAGAAAGATAGGTGTGGGTGATAAGATGGCAGGACGGCATGGGAACAAGGGTGTTGTTTCAAGGATTCTTCCGGAGGAAGATATGCCTTTCCTTCCCGACGGGACACCAGTTGAGGTGGTTTTAAATCCTCTTGGTGTTCCTTCACGAATGAATGTTGGACAGATATTTGAACTTCATTTAGGATGGGTAGCAAAAGAACTAAATACCATTATGATTACCCCTGTATTTGAGGGACCAAAGCATGATGAGATAAAGAGGCTTTTAAAAGAAGCAGGTTTGCCTGAGTCAGGTAAAATAACTCTTTACGATGGTCGAACAGGAGAGCCTTTTGATAGACCCGTAGCGGTAGGTTACATGTATATGATGAAGTTAATTCATATTGCAGAGGATAAATTGCATGCTCGTTCCACAGGTCCTTATGCCTTAATTACCCAGCAACCTCTGGGAGGAAGATCAAGGCAAGGGGGTCAGAGATTTGGAGAAATGGAAGTTTGGGCGCTTGAGGGGTATGGAGCAGCTTATACCTTGCAAGAAATGCTTACAAGCAAGTCTGATGACCTTGCAGCAAGGACAAAAATTCATGAAAAGATAATAAAAGGCGAGAATACTTTAGAAACCGAGACTCCCGAATCTTTCAAAGTTCTGGTTAAGGAACTTCAATCGCTTGCTTTGTCTCTGGAGTTCTGGAGAAACGGTAAGAAGTATTCTATAAGAGATATGGAAAAGGAAGAAGAATGATTTACCTTAAACAATAATTGAAAGGTAAGTTAAACTTTCCTTTTTATTAAGCGGGCAAAAAAGGAGGTAAAAAGTTGTGGAAAACCGATGATATAGAAAAAATTAAGGTAAGAC
>JAGHCI010000011.1:0-2923 GCA_021160545.1 Candidatus Aerophobota bacterium
GTGGAGGCTCTAAAAGGAGTGGATTTTGAGGTTTACAGAAACGAGATAGTGGGTCTTGTTGGAGACAATGGTGCAGGAAAATCCACCCTTATGAAGATTATAACAGGAGCCTATACGCAAGATAAGGGAGATATCTTTTTTGAGGGAGAAAAGGTCCATTTCTCCCATCCTCTTGAATCAAGAAAAAAGGGAATAGAGATGATTTATCAGGACCTTGCCCTTGCAGAGGATATTGATATTGCAGGGAATATATTCCTTGGAAGAGAACCCCGAAAGGGTTTTTTTGGTATTTTCAGATTAATGGACCTTAAGAGAATGCACAGAGAATCTGAGAAAGTTTTAAGAAGACTTAATACCACCATAACCTCCACAAAAAGAAAGGTGAGAGTTTTATCAGGTGGACAGAGAAAAGCTGTTGCCATAGCCAGGACAACTTACTGGAATGCAAAGCTTGTTATAATGGATGAGCCCACTGCAGCCCTTGCAATAACAGAGGTAAAAAAAGTTCTTGAGCTTATAAAGGGATTAAAGGAAAGAGGAATCTCTGTTGTTTTTATAAGTCACAACCTGCAGGAGGTCTTCTCAACTGCTGACAGGATTGTTGTTTTAAGAAGTGGTGAGCTTGCAGGGGTGAGAAAGGTTACAGAAACTGATATGGATGAGATTGCAAGGCTAATGATAGTTGGCAAAAACAAAGAAAGAGGATGAAGATGCCAGAAGAAAGTAAAAATAGGGCAAAAGACCCTGCAGGTTTTCTAACAGGTATTTTACATTCTCTTCGTTCCTCAAGTTCTTTATTAAATGTTAACAAAATATTTCAGCCCTTAAGTCAGGTCCAGGAAATTGGGGTTCTCATAGGGCTTTTAAGTCTTTGTGCCTTCTTTGCCTTCTCCACTCCTCATTTTTTCACAGCCTTTAACCTTTTAAGAGTTGTAAGGCAAATCTCCTACATTGGAATTATGGCAATAGGTATGGTTTTTGTTTTATCCCTTGGCGAGGTGGATTTATCTATTGGCTCTTTGTATAACCTTGTTCAGGTTATAACTGCCTATTCCATGCAGGAGTTTCATTTGAACATCTGGCCCGCAGTATTGCTTGGAATAGGAGCTGGTATTTTCTGTGGATTTTTAAACGGGATATTAAGCATAACTCTTAGAATTCCCATGATAATTGTTACCCTTGGCACCATGAGTATTTACAGAGGGATTGCCCTTGTTATGTGTAAAGGGAGAGCCATAACTAATTTCCCTAAAGAAAATGTCTTTTTTAATATAGGTGGGGGAACAATTTCCTATATCCCTATGTCTGTTATAGTTATGGTTATTATGGGGATTATCTTCTCTGTTATCTATACAAGGACAACACTTGGACGGCATACCTGTGCTATTGGGAGTAACAAAGAGGCAGCAAGAGTTACCGGAATAAGGATTTTTAAAACCCGTCTTCTTGTGACCATGCTTATGGGATTTATAACTGCTGTATCAGGTCTTGTTGGTCTTGCCTTTCTGCAGACAGCAGACCCCAGCATAGGACAGGGATATGAGCTACTTGTTATTGCAGCTGCTATTATAGGTGGCACAGCTTTATCAGGAGGTTCAGGGACAATTATTGGTGCAATACTTGGAGCAATAATAATTGGGGTTATCCAAAATGGGCTTCTTTTAATGGGTTTTACCATGTACTGGAGCAGCATTGTTACAGGTATAGTCATAATCATAGCTGTTGCTATAAATTCTCTTGTTGCAAGAGGACAGAGGGCAGGTTAATGTGGGTAAAATTTAAAGAAGGAGGTGAGAAAACAGTTTGGGAAAATTTAAAAGCAATAAATTTTTAAAGGAGGGGAAAGAATGCATCGTAAAATTCTGGCAATAGGAATGTTTTGTTTGATATTAGGTTCTATCTTGTTTTCAGGGATTTGTCTTGCCAAGGATCTGCAGTTTGGTTACGTGTTGCATGTGCCGGTTCCTTTTACAAGTTATATTCAGAGGGGAGCAGAGGACGCTGGACGAGATTACGGTGTGAAGGTTCAAGTTGTATGCCCTCCCAAATATGATCCTCAAGCAGCAATTGCCTTATTTGAGGGTTTTGTAACAAAGAGAGTGGATGGAATCGTGGTTATTCCTCAACCGGGAGATGTTTGGGTTGTCCCTATAAACAAAGCAATTGATACAGGAATTCCTGTTTTAGCCGCTAATGTGGAGTGTGCCAAGTCAAAGAGAATAGTTTGGGTTGGACAGGATGAGTATAATTCCGGGAGAATATTGGCGAGGGAGATTGTGAAAAGACTTAGTGGGAAAAGTGGTAAGATAGTGGTTGGTACCTGCGTTCCTGGAATTTCTGTTCTGGAGGATAGGTTTAATGGGTTTATGGAAGTTATGGCAAATTATCCTCAATTCAAAATCCTGGGACCTTACGATGTTACCTCTGATATGACAAGCAACTATTCTGCCTGGGAAAATCTCATTGCTGCAAACCCGGATTTACTTGCAGCAATAGGACTTTGTTCCATAGATATTCCTAATCTTGCCAGGCTGAAGCAGAAGACAGGACTTAATTTCTTTGTGGGTGGTTATGATTTTGTGGAAGAGACTGTGAAGGCTCTCCAAAGTGGTCTTGCTGAGGTGAGCGTTGGACAACATCCTTATCTTCAAGGTTATCTTCCCATAAGAGCTTTGGCTGAGTATTATCAGAAAGGAAAGCCTCTTCCCACAGGATGGATAAAGGTTCCGACAGAGGTCTGGACCAAAGATGATACAGGTCTTGATGAGCTTTACAAAAGACAGACGGATATGGATTACATGACAGAGTGGTATAAGGAGTTTATCCCTGAACATTTTAAGGAGCTCAAGGGGGAGCCTTCTGTTCAGCATCCGGCTCGTCCCTGGAGAGGATAGTAGTAAAAAGGGGGGCATGACCTATCTTA
>JAGHCI010000021.1:0-10214 GCA_021160545.1 Candidatus Aerophobota bacterium
AGATTTAATAGACTTAATGGGCAAGGAATCAAAGAATGCGGAAGGCAAGGCTTTTTAGCACTTTAAAGGAAGACATTAAGACGGTTCTTTCAAAAGATCCTGCTGCAAGAAATGCACTGGAGGTTATATTTTGTTACCCGGGACTGCACGCTTTATGGGCTCACAGGATAGCTCATTTTTTCTGGAAACACGGTTTTTTCTTTCTTGCCCGATTTATATCTCATATTAGCCGTTTTCTTACAGGAATTGAAATTCATCCTGGAGCGAAAGTTGGGCGAAGGTTTTTTATAGACCATGGAATGGGCGTTGTCATAGGAGAAACTGCAGAAATTGGTGACGATGTGCTAATGTATCAGGGGGTAGTGCTTGGTGGGGTGAGTCTTGAAAAGAAAAAACGTCACCCAACCGTGGGGAATAATGTAGTTAGGAGCAGGAGCAATTTTGCTTGGACCTATAAAAATAGGAGATGGTGCGAAAATTGGTGCAGGTTCTGTAGTAGTAAAGTCTGTTCCACCAGGTGCAACTGTGGTGGGAGTTCTTGGAAGAATAGCAGAGAAAAACAAAAAAATAACTCTTGACCTGGAACATGGAAAGCTTCCTGACCCTGTAGCTAACATTCTTAAAGAAATTTTAAGACGCCAGGAAGAGATAGAAAAGCGTTTGGGAGAATTGGAAATTTTTAAGCTTGTAGAAAGAGGATTTATACACGGAGATGGAATATAATAAAGACAAAGGAAGGAATAAGTGAAAGATCAATGGTTGCTTTACAGCAAAAAGGTTATGGAACATTTCCGAAATCCCCGGAATGTAGGTGAAATAGAAAATCCTGATGGAGTTGGGCGTGTGGGGAATCCTGTGTGTGGTGATGTAATGGAAATTTACATTAAAGTGAAAGATGATAAAATAGTTGATGCTAAATTTAAAACATTTGGTTGTGGGGCAGCTATTGCCACAAGTAGTATGGTTACCGAGATGGTTAAAGGGAAAAAAATTGAGGAAGCCTTAAAGATATCCAATAAAGCTGTGGCACAGGCTCTTGGTGGACTGCCTCCTGTTAAAATGCATTGTTCAGTTCTTGCCGAAGATGCTCTGAAGGCAGCAATTGAAGATTACTTAAATAAAAAATTAGCCAAACAAAAGTAAGAAGGGGTTAAAATGAAGCTTTCCACAAAAGGACGCTACGGAGCAAGAGCCATGGTGGATATGGCTCTTCACGAAGATCAGGGTCCTATTTTGTTAAAAGATATAGCGAAAAGGCAGGGTATCTCTGAGAAATACCTGGAACATATAATAACCTCTCTTAAAGTGGCAGGGCTTGTAAAAAGCATTCGAGGAGCGCGTGGAGGGTACATTCTTGCAAGGCCCGCTTCTCAAATAAAGCTTTCTCACATAATTAGAGCTCTTGAGGGATCAGCTGCTCCTGTTGAATGTGTTGATGACCCTAAATTGTGTTCCCGTGTAGGAATCTGTGTGACAAGAGATGTGTGGATGAAAATAAAAGAGAAGGTAGAGGAAATTCTGGAGTCTGTGAGTTTGAAGGATTTAGCTGAGCAGCAAAAGAAAAAGCAAGAAGAGGGTCTGACTTACTATATTTAATAATTTATAAAAAGGAAAGCTTATGGCAAAAATAGCAGATAATGTAACAGAGCTTGTTGGGAAAACACCTCTTGTGAAATTGAACAAGATGGGTGCTGACCTAAAAGCGAACCTTGTAGCCAAGCTTGAGTCGTTTAATCCATGTGGGAGTGTCAAGGATAGAATTGGTGTTGCTATGATAGAGGATGCTGAGAAAAGAGGGTTAATTAAAAAGGATACAGTTATTATCGAACCAACAAGTGGAAATACGGGGATTGCTCTTGCTTTTGTATGCGCTGCTAAGGGATATAGATTGATTTTAACCATGCCTGATACAATGAGTATAGAAAGGAGAAGGCTACTTGAGCTGTTTGGGGCAGAGCTTATTCTAACACCAGGTTCTGAAGGAATGGCAGGAGCTGTAAGAAAGGCAGAAGAACTTGTAGCGAAAATACCAAATTCTTTTATGCCTCAACAGTTTAAAAACCCAGCAAATCCCGAAATTCATCAGAGGACAACGGCTGAGGAGGTATGGCAGGATACAGATGGAAAGGTAGATATACTTGTTGCAGGTATTGGGACAGGAGGGACAATCACAGGAGTTGCAGAGGTGATTAAGAAGAGAAAGCCCGAATTTAAGGTTGTTGGTGTAGAGCCGGCTAATTCCCCTGTTTTATCCGGAGGAAGTCCCGGTCCTCACAAAATTCAAGGTATTGGAGCAGGATTTGTGCCAGAGGTTTTAAAAGTGGAGCTTTTAGATGAGGTTATACCTGTAAAGGATGAGGATGCGATAGAGATGAGCAAAAGGCTGGCAAGAGAGGAGGGTATCCTTGCTGGTATATCCTCAGGGGCAGCAACGTGGGCAGCCTTAGAGGTGGCGAAGAGAAAGGAAAGTCAGGGAAAGCTTATAGTTGTGATTTTACCTGATACGGGTGAGCGATATTTAACTAACCTTGTATACCGGGAAAATGCCTGACATTTCAAAAAATAAAGCCTCCAATCTAACAAGGGAAATAGAAATAGTAAAGATTACTCCTGAGGAAAGTAAAAAGATAAAGGACAGGATAGTCTGCGAGGTTCCCCTAACAATAATCTTAAATGGGATAAGGCTTATAAAACTTAAGTGTAGTCCTGACAGGTTGGAATATCTTGCCCTGGGTTTTTTACTTTCTGAAGAGTTAATCAAAAGGGATACAAGAGTAAAATATGTAAGATTAAACAGAGAAAGATGGGAAGTCAGGATAGAAGTGGAAAATGAGATAAAAGACAGGCTTTTATTTTTTGAAAGAAGAATTGCTTCAGGGTGTGGGGGAGGGATTGCTTTCTATCGGGAAATTCATCTTTCCAATTATACCTTCCTTGAAGGGAAACCTCGCTATTTTCATAAAGATATATCTTGCTTGATGGAAGAGCTGCAAAAAAAATCCTTAACTTTCAAAATCACAGGAGGAACTCATTGCTGTGGTCTGGGAAGTAAAAAAGGCATAGAGGTTTTCGCAGAGGACATTGGCAGGCACAATGCAGTGGACAAAGTTTTTGGGGAATGTTTTGTAAAGAAAGTTCCTACCGAAGATAAAATTATCCTGACAAGTGGTAGGGTGAGTTCGGAGATTTTAATTAAAGTAGCAAGTCAAAAAGTTCCTGTAATTGTTTCTCGCTCAGCTCCCACAGATCTGGCTGTAGAGTTAGCAGAAAAATTGGGTGTTACTCTCGTAGGTTTTGCGAGGGGAAATCGTATGAATATTTACACTCACCCCTCCCGAATTGTTTAGCCTGTATAATTTTAACCTTTCACCAACCTTATTTGACTTTCTTTAATTAAAGGATTAAAATCTTTTTAAATCTTTTTGAGGGATAATCTGAGGTGGTAAAATGAAGGCAATGGTTCTTGAAAAAATTATGCCGGTGGATAAAAATCCTTTAAAAATGCTTGATGTTCCAACTCCTGAGCCAGAGTCAAACCAGATTTTGGTAGAGGTTCTTGCCTGTGGAGTTTGCCACACAGAACTTGATGAAATTGAGGGAAGGCTTCATCCAAAACTTCCTGTAATTCTTGGGCACGAAATTGTGGGAAAGGTAGAAAAGCTTGGTCCGGAGGCTACAAAATTTAAAAAAGGAGAAAGAGTGGGAATTGCTTGGATTCATTCTGCCTGTGGGAGGTGTAGTTTCTGCAAAGAAGGTAAGGAGAATCTTTGTCCTGAATTTCAAGGAACAGGTTGTGATGTCGATGGAGGATATGCTGAATTCACCCTTGTTTCAGAAGATTTTGCCTACCCTATTCCTCAGGTATTTTCTGATACTCAGGCAGCACCTCTTTTATGTGCAGGAGCAATAGGTTATAGAGCTTTAAAACTTTCCGGCCTTCAAGATGGTAAAACGCTCGCTCTTTTTGGATTTGGAGCATCAGCCCATATTGTTATACAGGTGGTTAAATATAAATACCCTAATTCAAAAGTCTTTGTCTTTACAAGACCTCACCAGAAGGAGCATCAAAATCTTGCTAAGAAACTTGGAGCTGACTGGATTGGAGCAACAGGGGATACCCCACCTGAGAAAGTTAACTGTGCCATTGACTTTACTCCTGCATGGCAACCTGTGGTAGAAGCTTTAAAAGTTCTGGAAAAAGGAGGAAGAGTTGTCATAAATGCCATTAGAAAAGAGGAAAGGGATAAAGATTATCTTTTAAAATTAGACTATGCAACCTGTATCTGGCAGGAAAAGGAACTTAAAAGCGTTGCTAATATAACAAGAAAAGATGCCGAGGAGTTTTTACCTCTTGCAGCAGAGATTCCCATATTACCGGAAGTTCAGGAATTTGAGCTTGAAAGAGCCAATGAGGCTCTGCTTTTACTAAAACAGGGTAAAATCAAGGGGGCTGCTGTTTTGAGGGTCTCTTATTGACAGAATTTTTAAAGTGTAGTAAATTAATTAAACACCGGGATTTAAAGGAAATCTTCTGAGAGAAAAGATTCAGGAGGATGTGAAATGAAAAGAAAAATGCTGGTAGTAGGTATTTTGTTTGCTTTTTTTCTTTCCTTTTTTACAGGGATATCCTTTGCAGAAAAGCCAACTTACATAGTAGCTTCGGATATCTCCTGGCCCCCTTTTGAGTATGTGGATGAGCAGGGAAGATATGTAGGGTTTGATCTTGATGTAATGCGGGAGATTGCAAAAATAGAAGGTTATGATATTAAAATAGTTGATGTAGCCTTTGACTCAATTATTCCGGGAGTTGTTGCAGGAAAATATGATATAGGTGCTTCTGGATTTACTATAACAGAGAAAAGGGACGAGGTGGTTGATTTTTCTGATCCTTACTGGAGTTCAGATCAGGCTATCTTGGTCCGTAAAGATTCAGGGTTAAATATTATCACAGCTCTTTCTCAGGGGCGCACTATAGGAGCGCAAAGAGGAACTACAGGAGCTTCCTGGATTAAGGAAAATTTAATAGAAAAAGGTGTGGATGTTAAGTTAAAGTTATACGAAACCTATCCCATGGCTGTACTTGACCTTGTAAACGGAAATGTAGATGCTGTAATTCAGGATGAACCTGCTTCAAGAGCGTCAGTTGCCAAGGAGAAAAATATTATGATAGCAGGTATTATAGTTACCGGAGAGCAGTTTGGATTTCTGGTTAAGGAGGGTGATCCCAAGGGTATTCTTCCCAAAATTAACGAAGGTATGAAGAAATTAAAGGCATCCGGTAAGTGGGATGAGCTTGTAGAAAAATATTTCGGCAAATAAATTAAGAAAGCTCAGGGGGAAGAGACTTTTCTTCCCCCTGGCGAGGGAGTGAAACTGCTATTGAGAAAATAGGGCTGATCTGGACAAGTATTCCTCCTTTACTGAGAGGCACAATAACTACAATTGAGTTAACGGTCCTTCTCCTTGCTATAGGTCTTTTGGTAGGGATATTTCTTGCATTGGGTCAGGTTTATGGTCCTTTGCCTCTCTCCCTTGTAATAAACATTTATGAGAGATTTTTCAGGTCTATTCCTGCCTTAGTTCTTTTATTTCTTTTTTTCTTTGGCTCCTCTTACTTTGGTTTTAGTTTATCTCCCTTTTTATCAGCTGTTCTTGCTCTTGGTCTGCGCTCCTCTGCCTATCAGTCCCAGATTTTCCGTGGCGCAATTCAATCCATACCCGAAGGTCAGATGATGGCAGCCCGAGCCATAGGAATGACAAAGTTCAAGGCAATATTAAATGTCATTCTTCCTCAGGCAATTCGTCTTTCTATTCCTCCCTGGTCAAATGAATATTCAAGTGTACTTAAAGACACATCGCTTGCCTATGCTGTTGGTGTAATTGAACTTGTAAGAGAAGGAAGGTATATAATTGTAAGAACCTTTGAACCAATGGTGGTTTATATAACCATTGCCTTAATTTATTTTGTTTTGACCTATTGTGGCAACAGATTGCTCGGTCTCTTAGAGAGAAAACTTGCAGTTCCCGGCTATGAGATAAAGTTAAGAGGTGCAAGAAATGTCTCCTGAGGATAATGTTATATTGAAAGTGGAAAATATATATAAAAAATACGGTAATGAGGAGGTCTTAAAAGGCGTTTCTTTCAGTGTCAGACAGGGCGAGACCAAAGTAATTATAGGACCCTCTGGTACAGGCAAAAGCACCCTTCTAAGATGTATAAATGGTCTCACAAGGCCAGATAAAGGAGATGTATGGCTCGATGGTGTGAGGTTAACCGATTCTAAGGTTAATCTGGATAAGATAAGGCAGAATATAGGAATGGTGTTTCAAAATTTTAATCTCTTTACCCATTTGACAGCTCTTGATAATGTGAGGATTGGGCTTGTTAAGGTGAAGAAACTCCCCAAAGATGTTGCAACGGAAAAAGCAATGGCTATGCTAAAAAGAGTCGGGCTTAAAGAAAAGGCACATCTTTATCCTGCTCAGCTTTCAGGAGGACAGCAGCAAAGGGTGAGCATTGCAAGAGCTCTTGCAATGGATCCAAAACTTATTCTTTTTGATGAGCCAACTTCTGCTCTTGATCCTGAGCTTATAAGAGAGGTTCTTGATGTGATGAGGGATCTTGTAGAAAGCGGGATGACCATGGTGGTGGTATCTCATGAGATGGGTTTTGTTCGGTCAGTTTCTGATGAAATAATATTTTTGGAAGGGGGAGTGGTCGTTGAACAGGGTCCACCTGATGTTTTATTTAATAATCCCAAAAACAAAAGGACCCGTGAATTTCTCTGCAAGATTAATGAACTGTATGGCGGGTGAGGAAGGCAGAAATGCTTGATTTGGTTAAGGAGATAATGCCCCAGCTTTTGGAAGGAACTCTTGTTACTCTGCAACTTACAGGTACTGCCATTTCCTTGGGCTTTATTATTGGCATTTTTCTTGCGCTTGGTCGTCTTTACGGGAAAGGACCTGTCAGAGCTTTCTGCAAGGGTTATATAGAATTTTTCAGAGGAACGCCTCTTTTGGTCCAGCTTTTTATTGTCTATTATGGATTGCCAAGATATGGAATAAAAGTTTCCTCAGTGCTTGCCGCATTTTTAGGACTTGGACTTAATAGTGCCGCTTATCAGGCAGAGTATTTCCGTGGCGCAATTCAATCCATACCCGGAGGTCAGATGATGGCAGCCCGAGCCATAGGAATGACAAAATTCAAGGCAATATTAAACGTAATCATACCTCAAGCCTTAAGAGTGGTAATTCCCTCCTGGTCAAATGAGCTTATATATACCCTGAAATATTCATCTGTTGCCTATATTATAGGAGCACCAGAACTTATGGCTCAGGCCAAGTTCATAACAGCGGAGAATTTCAGGTATTTTGAAGTTTTTCTTGTTGTTGCCTTTATCTATCTTGTGATAGTTTCTATTTTATCCTGGGTTTTGAGAATTGTTGAGAAAAAGGTAAAAATTCCCGGACTTCAGGCTGTTTGAGAGGTTAAAGATAAAGAAGGTTGCTTTCATCTGTGAGGTTTTTAGGAGGAAAAGATGGCGAATGTAAGATCTCTTTTTGATTTGACAGGAGAAGTTGGGATTGTAACAGGTGGAGCTCAGGGTTTGGGGGAACAGGCAGTTTTCGCTCTTGCAGAAGCTGGGGCAGATGTTGTTGTTGCGGATATAAATGTTGAAAAGGCCCAGAAAGTGGCAGAAAAGGTAAGAGCTATTGGGAGGGAATGTCTTGTTGTGAAAACTGATGTGGGGGAGCTATCTCAGGTGGAAAAGATGGTGGATAAAACAAAAGAGGTGTTTGGCAGAGTTGATATTTTAATAAATAATGCTGGAATAGTCAGCAACTTCCCAGCTGAGAAGCTTCCTGAGGAAGAATGGGGTAAGGTTATGAGAGTGAATCTCACCGGAGTTTTTCTTTGCACACAGATGGTGGGAAGAGAAATGATAAAAAGAAAAAAAGGAAATATCGTAAACATTGCCTCTATGTCAGGACTTATAGTTAACCGTCCTCAGCCGCAACTTCATTACAACGCATCCAAGGCTGGAGTTATTATGTTGACCAGATCCTTTGCTGCAGAATGGGCGAAATATAATATAAGAGTAAATGCTATTGCTCCAGGATATATGAGAACACCTCTTCTTGATAAGGTTTATTCAGAGTACGGGGAAGATTGGGTTAAATACATACCCATGGGAAGGATAGGAGAGCCTTTTGAGATAAAAGGACCCATTCTATTTTTAGCTTCCAGAGCTTCAAGTTATATGACAGGAAGCATAGTGGTCATGGATGGTGGTTATACCATATGGTAAGATTGTGGGAGTCAGGTCTTGAAATATAACATTTATCTGGCATACTCTAAAAAATGCTTGATTTCAATACCTGACCCCACCTTTTCAGGGAAATTTGACAAAATAAAAAGATGGTATATAATGTTTACAGGTCAGAGTAAGTAAGGAAAGGTTGATTTTTTCTATTTAACAGCCTGCCCGAGATAGCTTACCTGATAAACAAAAAATAAAGCAGGATTTTTATAGCCTTTTTTATAAGGTTATTAGAAATCCGCTGTCGAAAGGTGGTGAAAAGTGAATAAGATGAGTAAAAAGCTCTACGTAGGAAATCTTTCCTACAAGGTAACCGAAGATGACCTTAGGGGTCTTTTCAAGGAGTTTGAGACAGTAACTGAGGTGAGCCTCGTTACTGATCGAGCTACCGGGAGATCGCGGGGTTTTGGTTTTGTGGAATTTAGCTCCGGTGATGATGCAGATAAGGCTATTGAGTCTTTTAATGGAAAAATGATTCAAGGCAGAGAAATCGTCGTTAATGAGGCCAGGCCACGAAAAGATAGGAAACCCCGTTCTCAACGGTATTAATCTGTTAGAATAAGAGACCTAAGATAGTTGTTAAATTGGATGAGATGGTGATTGGATAAGCCTTTCTTTATCGGTCACCATCTCGGAAATTATGGGATCAGGTCTTGAAATATAACATTTATCTGGCACGCTCTAAAAATGCTTGATTTCAAGACCTGATCCCCATCTTTTTTAGCTTGGTTTAAAATACTCCCTGCCTTTTCTGTCAAAAATTCTGTAGCCTATATCTAATCTATAAGCCATCTCCGCAAGATGATAAGTTAAGTCTCCGAAGGCAAATCCCAAGTGGTTGCAAGGCCATATTTCAATTAATTTTTTATCGGGAATGGGTATTTTCCCTTTTATTATGGGCCAGGAAAGACTATACTTTTTGTGTTCTTCCGGGGAGACCTCAACTGTCTCAATAGGCATAGCTACAAGATAGTATCTTAGATTTTCTCTTGCAAGACGAGCAACAGTTATAATTTCCCCTTCTGGTGTTCTTCCTCTCACAGCACTGCCTCCTGCTGCGTAGAAATGTTCCTGACCTATATATTCAACAGCATCAAGTTTTTTCACTGAATCCTCATCTGATCTACCAAAAAAGTAAGGAGGATGTTGCCCACAATTTACAATTGCCAGGGTACCATTTTCTACATCTCTGAAATCACCAAATCCGGCAGGTTTACCTGTGAGAAGATACATCCAGAGTTGGGTTAGAGCAGAATCCATATCATTTTCGCAGGCTACAGGAATAATCTCTTTTGGTTTCCCATCAGGACCCACATCGTTGTTGAGGAAAGCGGTAGCAAGACAAACTGTGCAATCCCTTGAACTTAACTCATCCTGACATTTTATTCCGGCAAATGTGGCCTGGTATTCCCTGCAAAGGTCAAGGGCTGCGTAGTAAAAACAAAGCTGGTAAACAAATTTGCTTATAGATTTAAAACTTTCTCTGGAAAAATCAAAATTGCCGTGTTTTTCATTGTACAGATAATCAATAGCTTCCTTAACTCTTTTATCAATAATTTCATAATCACTCTCTCCGGGTTTTCCTTTCCATCTGATCATCTTCAGAGCTCTTATTTTCATTTCTGATTGATCAAGAGCATCATAGGTTATGCCAAAAAGCTTTTGCCACTGGTCGACATCACAGGTGGTGGTGGGCATTTTTAAAGCCATACCACCAAGGGCAAGATATTTTTGCTT
This sequence comes from Candidatus Aerophobota bacterium, assembly GCA_021160545.1. Lineage (GTDB taxonomy): Bacteria > Aerophobota > Aerophobia > Aerophobales > B3-G15 > CBFDTW01. Next base: position 10,062 of record JAGHCI010000021.1, read on the forward strand.
TCCAAGGGCTTTAATCGCTTCCTTTACCTTTTCTGATACCCCGCTTTGCTTTTTGTAAAATCTTAATATATCCATTAATTCTTCCAAAACTTTAGGATCCTTATCGATGGCTCCATAACAAAGTTGAAAGGGTATTCCTATTCTCTTTAATCC
>JAGHCI010000184.1:0-5668 GCA_021160545.1 Candidatus Aerophobota bacterium
GATAAAAGGTTAAACTTACAAGAAAAAAAATGATTAAAAATTCTTTTGTTTTCCTTCCTATCCCACCCAAACTACACCCCTCCAACCTGCATCCTGTAAAGTTTTGCATAAATGCCATCTTTTGCAACAAGCTCCTCATGGGAACCAATTTCTTTAATTTCTCCTCTATAAAGCACAACCACCTTTGTTGCGCCCTTAATTGTAGAAAGGCGATGAGCAATTATAAAGGTGGTCCTCTCTTCCATCAAAGATTCAAGAGCTTCCTTTATTAAAAGCTCTGATTGAGCATCAACAGCTGATGTTGCCTCATCAAATATAAGAATACGGGGATTTCTCAGAATAGCTCTTGCTATGGCAATTCGCTGTTTTTCCCCTCCGGAAAGCTTTACCCCTCTTTCTCCCACCTGGGTATCGTATCCTTTTTCAAGATTCATGATAAACTCATGAGCGTTTGCCTTTTTTGCAGCTTCTATAATCTCCTCCTCTGTGGCATCCACCTTGCTATAGGCAATATTTTCTCTTATTGTTCCGCTAAAAAGAATGGTCTCCTGGGGAACAATTCCTATCTGACTTCTGAGGCTGGAAATACTGACATTCCTTATATCGCATCCATCTATTTTCACAGAACCCGAGGTAGGATCATAAAAGCGGGGAATAAGGCTTACAAGAGTTGTTTTCCCCACCCCACTTGGACCTACAAGTGCTATCTTCTCCCCAGGATGAACCTCAAGGCTTATATTTTTTAAAATCATCTCTCCCCTATCATATCTGAAACAAACGTTTTCAAAAACAACATGCCCCCTTATTCGGGGTATTACAATAGGCTTTGGTATCTCTTTTATTTCAGGTTTTACATCCATAATTTCAAAAATTCTCTCAGCAGAAGCAAGAACCTGCTGATAGGTGCCGTAGCTTCTGCTTATTCTGCTGAGAGGATTTACAACAAGTCCCACATAACCTAAAAAGCTGACAAGTTCTCCTATGGTTAAAGCTCCCCTTATTATCTCCCTTGCCCCATACCATAAAATAAAAATAAGCCCCACCAAAGTTAAAATCTCCACAATGGGTGCAAGAGCAGCTGATATGAGAGCTCTTTTTAAGTTAAGGCGCAGGTTCCTTATATTTTCCTCCTTAAACTTTTTAACTTCTCTTTTTTCTGTGGCAAAGGACTTTATAACCTCAATTCCTGCAATTGTCTCCTGCAGTATAGAAGATATATCTGCCATTTTTCTCTGAACAGAGTGACTTGCTCTTTTAATTAAAGAGCTGAACTTGTTTATCGTAAATCCCAAAAAAGGAACAATGCCCAAGACAAGAAGAGAAAGACGCCAGTGAATATAAAAAATAAAGACACCAACTCCTGCCAGAGTAAGAAAATTGCTGAAGAAACTTCCCATCTCATTTACGAGAGCATTTTGAATGACATTCATATCGTTTATAAGACGGGAGATGATTTCCCCTGTGCGTTTTCTCCTGTAAAAGGCAAGAGAAAGTCGTTGAAGATGCTCGTAAGCGCTGTTACGAAGATCTGTAACAACACCGTAGCTTACCCTGGAAAGAAGATAAATTTGGGCATAAGATACAAGCCCTTTGGCAACAAATAAAATCAAAAGACAGATTGCAATAAAATTTAAAAGAGAAAGATTCTTTTCCAGAATTACAGAATCAATCAAGTCCTTACCTATAATCCAGGGAACAGCTAAAGTAGCAAGAGTGGCAACAACTGCACAAAATATCCCCAGGATAAGGTATAAAAGGTAGGGACGAAAATATTTTAAAAGACGTCTTGTGGTGCTCATTAATCATCCCTCTCTTTTTTTCAGCATCTCTAAAATTACATCGCTCACTTTATCTGCAGCACCACCCTCGCCCATAATTTTTTTCAGCTCAAAGGAGGTCCGAGAAAGTCTTTTTCTATCTTTTAATAACTCCACCGCTACCTTCGCTACATCTTCTGGAGTTATTTTTCCTCTCATCTCAGGAACAATTTCCCTCCCTGCATGCATATTAGGTATAGCACAAAACTTTATAGCTTTGTTGTATTTTTCTACTATCTTTCTTTTAACCATCTTCCCGATAAAAGGAAAATTTCCAACAATGCCTGCAAAACCATCAAGAGGTATATACTCTGGCATACTGAGGGGAACAGTTACCACCATAGGAACACCAAGACAGGCAAGCTGTGCTGTATTTGTGCCAGGAATGGTTAAGGCAAGAGTTGAAAGTTTCATCACATGATATCTCTCTCTTTCAACTATATCAACTTTTAAACCCTTTGAGGTAAGAAGTTGCCACCTTCCCTCCTTACCTGTAAGCTCTACTTTTAACGGACCAACCTCTTTTTTTATTTTTGCTTTTTCCAGATTGAAAAAATCATCTATTTTAAGAAAGGGCGAAAGGATCAGAGAAAAACCTATATCTGGAATCTCTTCCATGATAAATTCACAAGTTTTTAAGAAAAAATACGTCATATTACAAGCTATAGAGGATCTGCTGCCTGGCATGATTGAGACAAAACCTTTTGCAAAGGATAAATTTTCGGAAATCTCTTCATTTTTCACCTGATAGAGAATACTATCCGCCATTAAATCACCAACAACAATAACTTTTTCAGGAGAGACTCCTCTTTCGATAAAATTTTTTCTTTTCACTTTTTCATCCCGCACGAGAAATTTTTCGAACCTTTTTCTCCATCTTGGGTTTTGCAAATAAGCAACTGCAGGAACTTTAAGCCTTCTTGAAATAAGAACAGCATGAAAGGGATCCCCTCCCAGAAAAACACACACCCCCCTTCCTCTTTCTCTGGGAAAAGGGGAACAAAACCTTCCCCAAAAAACATACTTTAAATAATCTCTCGGACCAAGCACAAATTTTATCTCCGGAAAATTTTCGGCAATTTCTTTTTCTCTTCCACTTGCGTACTGACAGGGAGGAATTACCAGAAAAGGCTCTATATCCCTTTCCTTCTCTTTTAACCTTATCACAAAAGGCCTCACCCATCCCATTAATTCTCCGGGGCTGTTTGTTACTATAAAAACATACATATCTTGCTTTCTTATCTTTTAACTTTATCTTTTCTCTTACTTGCTACCTCAACTACAACTTTTGCTGCTTTCTCTGTGGCTCCTGGGGGACCCAGTTTTTCAACAGCCTTTTTTAATTCCTTCCTCATATTTGTAATTTTATCAGAATTACATAGCAAGTCCAAACAAACATTTGAGATGTTTTTTTCTGTCGCCTTAAATTGCAAAAGCTCTGGAACTATTCTCTTACCTCCAAGGATATTGGGAAGACCAACGTAGGGAAGCTTAACTAAAATATGAGCAAGAAGATATGTTGTTATGTGCGTCTTATAAAGAATCACCATAGGAACGCCGAGACAGGCTGCCTCAAGAGTAGCAGTTCCTGAAGCTGTAATAAGTAAAGAAGAAATATTCATAAGGTCGTAAATATTTTCTTTAAAAATTTTTACTCTGATTTTGCTTTTTCTTATTATTCTGGAAATCTTTTCCTCAAAGAAGCTGGAGGCAGCAGGAACATAATACTGCACCCCCTTTATTTTCTCTTCCAGAATCTCTGCCGCCCTTAGCATTAAAGGTAAAAGGTTAACAAGCTCATATTCTCTGCTTCCAGGAAAAAGGCCTATTATGGGCTTTTCAGGATCAAAAGAGAACCTTCTGTAAGCTTCCTTTTTTGTTAATTCGGGCTTCACAATGTCAAGCAAGGGATGGCCAACCCAAACAGTATCTGCCCCTATTTTTCTGTAAGCTTCGTCCTCAAAGGGAAATATGGTAATAATTTTTTCAAATTCTTTTGCTATTTTCCTCATTTTAAGATCAAAGAAAGCCCAGATTTGAGGAGCGATATAGTAAACAGTGGGAATCCCAAGATTTTTTGCCAGAGGTAAAAGCCTCGTATTAAAATCTCTGCTGTCTATAAGAACAAGAAGGTCAGGATTTTTCTCTTTCAGGATTTTTCCAACCTCATTTTTTGCTTTCAAAAAAGAAGGATAAAACTTTACTCCCTCCAGAATACCAACTGTCCCCATATGAGTAACAAACTGCCTTACCTCCACCCCTGCTTCCTTCATCTTTTCTCCGCCAATACCAAAAAATTCTGTCTCAGGACAAAGCCTTTTTATAGCTTTTACAAGATTTGCAGCGTGAAGATCTCCTGAAACCTCTGTCGCAGAAAGCATGATTTTAAGCAAAGCTTTCCCTTTATTCTATCAAGATATTGTCAATCAGTCTTGCCTTACCCAGCCAGGCTGCAACTGCCACAAGAACTTTCCCTTCTATCCTCTCAACAGGCTCAAGTGTCTCAGAGTCAACTACTGCAACATAGTCTATCTTAAAAGGACCTTCTTTTTTTATATTCTCCCTCACAAATTCTATAAGAGAAAGAGCATTCTTTTCCCCTTTTTTAACCTTTTCTTCTGCCTTCAAAAGAGACCTGTACAAAGCTCCCGCCACCTTTCTTTCCTCAGAATTTAAATAACTGTTTCTTGAGCTACAGGCAAGCCCATCTTCCTCCCTAACTGTAGGCAAAAGAACCAGCCTCGTACTAAAATTTAGCTCCTTTATCATTTTCCTTATCAAAAGAGCCTGCTGATAGTCCTTCTGACCAAAGTAGCTGTAATCAGGCAGAACAATGTTAAAAAGCTTGGCAACAATTGTAGTAACACCTCTGAAGTGCTTGGGGCGAAAAGCTCCTTCAAGAGTTTCTGCAAGTTTTCCCTTTATTTCCACCCAGGTTGAAAATCCTTCAGGATACATATCTTCCTTAGAAGGGGTAAAAACAACATCCACTTTCTCTTTTTCGCAAAGCAAGAGGTCTTTTGAAAGGTCTCTTGGATATCTTTCAAAATCCTCCCCGGGACCAAACTGCGTGGGGTTAACAAAAATACTCACTACCACAAAATCACAATCTTTCCTTGCTCTCTTAATAAGAGAAAGATGCCCTTTGTGAAGTGCCCCCATTGTTGGAACAAAACCTATTTTTTTCCCTTTTAACTTCTCATCTTTACAACGGGTCTGCATTAAAATTATATCCTTTATCACTTCCATTTACTTTCCCCTTTTCTTTTTTTAGTCTCTCTATGTGTTTTTTGCAGATTTCTTTAATACGAGCATCAGAGGTTGACATATAAACCCTCTCCCATTGGAGTATAGCACTTTCTATCTGACCATCTTTTTCATAAGCATAGGCAAGAATTCTTTCTAAAACAGGTGGATGACCTTCAAGCTCAAGTGCTCTTTTTATCCCCTTTATGGCTTTTTTATATTCTTTTAATTTAAAAAGGTAAATACTGAAATCTCTGTAAAGCCAGAGCTCAAAGGCATAAGGGTTCTCAGTTATGCCTTTATCTAAAAGCTCAAGTGCCTTATCTACATACCCGAGTTCCTCGAGGACAAGAGCTCCGAAGGAATAGGTAGGGACAAAGTGAGGAGATAAAACTGCAAGAGTTTGAATTAAAGGGTAGACCTTCCTGAATCTTTCTTCTCTTGTCATACTCCATTCCCCGAAAATCTGGATTACCTGAAGAAATAAAAAATCTGAAACAACCTCTTTTAAGCCAAAAACAACCCCCACTCCTGAAAGTAGTGCCTGTTTGGGACTTTCCTCTGCAAGAAAATCAACTACCTTTCTTGCAGAGCCCCTCAGAGGC
>JAGHCI010000104.1:0-3762 GCA_021160545.1 Candidatus Aerophobota bacterium
ATTATTAAACTGGAATAAGTAAAGATTTGCCTTTTTACAAAAAATTAATCCGAGAGAGCTTATTAAAAGCCAAGAGATAAGAAAGATCTATGAAAAAGCGTTTTAAGGTATTCAATGCTTAAAATAAGAGATTACCGTAAAGAACAGGTGGCGGCAATTGCAGATGACCTGACGGGGGCAGGAGAGATTGGTTCAATTCTTGCTGAAAATAATAAAAAATCTCTGGTAATAAACGAGGGATTGGAAAAGGATGATATCGAGAGATTAACTTCAGAATATGAGGGAATTGTTATTAATCTTAATACTCGCAGTTTAAACCCGCAGAATGCCTACAGCAAAACAAAATACTTTCTTGAAACCTTCCCCGGTATAAAAGATAGGCTAATTTACAAAAAGATAGATTCAACCCTCCGAGGGAACCTGGTGGAAGAGATTGAAGCAATTCTTGATTTAAAGTGCTGTGATGCTATTCTTTTTGCTCCCGCCCTGCCAAGACTTGAAAGAATAACAGTAGGAGGGTATCATCTCGTAAACCGGCTACCTGTTGTTAGAAGTTATTACGCAAAAGGAACTTTTAGTAATCTCCAAAGCTCCTACCTTCCTGCCCTTTTTTCTGAAAAAAGTAAATACAGGACTGGAAGAATTCCCATTGCTACAGTGGAAAAAGGACCTGAGAAAATAATAGACAGTATAGAATTTTACCACGAAAAAGGTGTTAAAATTCTCTTAAGTGATGCTTGCACAGATGAAGACCTGTACAATATAAAGGAAGCTATATTAAACGTTAATGTAGGTATTATCCCTGTGGGCTCATCTGGTCTTTTCTACCAGTTTTTCCCGGAGAAAAAGGAGGAAATTCCTCTTTCTCCACCCTGCCTTGTAGTATGCGGTTCTCTTAACAAAATTACCCGCAAACAGGTGGAAAAACTTAGAGAAAAAGAAAGTGTAGAATATATTGAACTTGATTTATCCGGAATATTTACAGAAAATGAAAAAAAAGAAAAATATATCAAACCAGCAAGAGAAATCTTGAGAAAAGGGTGTACTTTAATTCTTGCCACTCCCCCAAAGGAGTGTAAAATATATCAGAACAAACTTTTCAGAAAAAAGATAAGCGAACTTCTTGGCAATCTCACTGCTGAAATAGTAAAAAGTTGCAAATTGTGCGGTCTAATACTTACAGGAGGAAGCACAGCTTTATCGGTAATGAATAAGTTAGAAACAAAAGGTGTGGAGGTAAAAAAGGACATTGATTTTTTGATTCCTGCAGGCATTTTTAAAGGAGGTCCCTTTGAGGGACTGCCTGTTGTAACAAAGGCAGGTGGATTTGGAGGAGAGGATGTTCTTATAAAAGCGGTAAAATATCTAAAAGAGGAGTACTACAAACAAAAAGACAAGGAGGTAAAAGTTGAATAATTTTAAGCCTCTTATTGGCATCACTATGGGAGATCCTGCGGGGATTGGACCTGAAATAGCAGCAAAGGCTCTTGGAAGAGAAGATATATATGATGAATGCAGGCCCCTCATTATAGGAGATGCAAAAGTGATGCAGGAGGCCTGTAAAATAGCAAAGTTAAATTTAAAAATAAATCCTGTTAAGAAGATAAATCAGGGAAAATATACCTTTGGCACAATAGATGTATACGACCTTGAAAATGTAGATATTGAAAAACTTGTCTATAAAAAAGTAAGCAAAATGACAGGCAAAGCCTCCCTTGATTATATCTACAAGGCAATTGATCTTGCCATGGCAAAAAAAATAGATGCAACAGTAACAGGTCCAATACACAAGGAAGCAATAAACCTTGCAGGCTGTCCCTATGCAGGCCACACTGAAATATTCGCAAATCGCACAGGGACAAAAGATTATGCTATGATGCTTGTAGAAGGGGATTTCAAGGTTGTCCATGTTACAACTCACATCGCCTTAAAAGATGTCCCTTCTAAGATAAAAAAAGAGAGAGTTTTAAAAGTCATAAAACTTGCCCACAATGCAATGAAAGACCTTGGCATAGAAAATCCAAAAATTCTTGTTCCAGGACTTAATCCCCACGCAAGTGACGGAGGACTTTTTGGAGATGAAGAGGAAAAAGAGATAATCCCTGCTATTGAAGAGGCAAAAAAGGAGGGTATGGACGTTGAAGGACCCATCCCTCCTGATACAGCTTTTGTTAAACTAAAAAGTGGTCAATATGATGTTGCTCTTGCTATGTACCATGACCAGGGGCACATACCCTTAAAACTTTTGGGTTTTGAATGGGATGCGGAAAAAGGTCAATGGAAATACATTAGCGGGGTGAATGTAACTTTAGGTCTTCCCATTATAAGAACCTCTGTTGACCATGGGGTAGCTTTTGGAAAAGCAGGGGAGGGGAGGGCAAGTCCTGAAAGTCTTATTCAAGCAATAAAATTTGCTGTGAAGCTTGCTCTCGGTAAGAAAAAATAAACCCGCCATTTGAAAAAAACAAAAAAACACACAATGGCTCAAAAGCTAAAACTTATTCCTCTTCCTCGAAGTTTCTATGCAAAAGATACAGAGCTTGTGGCAAAAAAGCTCCTGGGGAAACTTCTTGTGCGGATTTTACCTGAAGGAAGACTTGTTGGCAGAATAGTTGAGACAGAAGCATATTACGGTGTTGGAGATCCTGCTTCTCACAGCTTCAGAGGGAAAACTAAAAGATCATCTGTCATGTGGGAAAAGCCAGGAACAGCATATGTTTATTTTACCTATGGGATGCATTTTTTGTTAAATGTCGTAACAGAAAAAGAAAATGTTCCAGGGGCAGTCCTGATAAGAGCTGTAGAGCCTATGGAGGGGATAGAGATTATGAGGAAGAATAGAAAAAAAGAGAATTTAAGAGAACTTGCAAGAGGACCTGCAAGACTGACACAAGCTTTCGCAATTGACGGGAGTTTCAACAGATATGATTTAACTCAAGAAAATGCACTCCTTTTTATCGCTGAAGGAAAAGAAGAAAACTTTGAAATAGAAAGCACAGCAAGAAAAGGAATAAAAAAAGGTCTTGATAAAAAACTAAGGTTCTTTATAAGGGAGAATCCTTTTGTGTCCTGATAAGCTCATCTTTCCTCTCTTTCATAAAGGCTTTTTTCTTTCATCAAAAAGGATAACCTTTTTCCCCAAACGCTTCCTTTTCATCTTTTCTTACTCTCCTTGCTAACCATTATAGACAATCATTTTTTAAAAATCAAGAAGTAAAAGAAAAATTGTTCTAAAAAACTGCGGTTTCTTGATTTTTTTTGCAAAAAATCGTAATCTTATATATACTAAAAAACAGGGAAGTTAATTGAAAGTAAAGATACCAGAACCAATTTCTGCAGGACTCATACTCTCCTACAGGTGCACTGCCGAATGCAGACATTGTATGTATGCATGCACACCAAAATGGGAAGATAGGTGGATATCTCAAAAAGATCTTGAGGAAATCCTTTCGCGCCTTGCTGGAAAGATAAAGCCAAGTCCCTGGGGAAAGGACGCTGTAAGTCTAAATTATGGTCTCCATTTTACAGGAGGGGAACCTTTTTTAAACTTTGAGCTTCTTGTAAAAGCACAAGAGATTGCAGAAGAACTTGGTATCCCTTCAACCTTTGTTGAAACAAATTGTTACTGGTGCAGGGATGATAATGTTACAAGAGAAAAACTTAAGCTTTTAAAAAATAAGGGTCTTAAGGGAATTCTTATCTCGGTAAATCCCTTTTACACAGAGTATATTCCCTTCGAAAGAACAGAAAGATGCATAAGGA
>JAGHCI010000161.1:0-5300 GCA_021160545.1 Candidatus Aerophobota bacterium
GACCTATACCTGTTTTTTTTTCTTTTTGTTTTGTATTATACAAGATTTCTTAGTATATGCCAATGGAGGAGGCTTGCAATAATCCTGTGGTTTAAAAAATGGGAAATAACATTTATGGAGACTCAAAAGAGTCGATCCATTTACTAACTTTCGGAAAGTTCATGATTTATCTTTTTCAAGGCAGGATAAAGCTTTTTAAATATATGATATTTTTTTAAATATTTTTCCTGAAGCGTCCTATCCGGGTTAATCTCTGACCTCACCTTAACCATCCTGGAAACAGCCTCTTCAATTGATGGGTAATACCCAAGGGCAAAAGCAGAAAGAATAGCTGCACCAAGGCAGGAGGCCTCAGAAGTTTCAAGAGTCCTTATCTTTTTACCCAGAATACAGGCTCTTATCCTCAACCACTCATCTGATCTTGTTTGTCCTCCAACAGCCCTTATCTCATTTACCTTTAATCCTGCCCTTTCAAATATCTCAATATTTATCTTTTGCTCAAAGCAAACACTCTCAAGCAAAGCCTTTATAATGTCAGATTTATCCGTGTGAAGAGAAAGACCCAAAATTGCGCCTTTTGACTTTGCGTCTATAAAAGGGGTCCCACTCCCAACAAAATGAGGTAAAACCATGCTTTGTGCAGGTTTATTTTTTGCCTTCTCTATTAAAATTTCAAAAGCATCTTTTTTCTCTTTTCTTGCCAGCTCAACTTCTTTCTCCCCGAAATTGTCCCTGAACCATTTTAAAAGAAGCCCTCCTGTCTGGTTTAAAGTCATTAAAAAATATCTTCCCGGAATAACATGAGCATAGCAGGCAAAATTGGGGGGATTTATTTTTTTAACCTCACCTTTATCTTTAACAGAAAGCCCAAATATCTCTGCTGTTCCTAAAATATCTGCCCCCACTCCTTCATCCACCGCACCTGCTCCAAGAGCAGCACAGGTTACATCATGACCCCCTGTCACAAGAACTGTATCTTGAGGCAAGCCTAACTTGTCTGCCATATCTCTTTTTATCCTTCCTACAACAGTTCCCGAAGGAAAAACTTTTGCAAGCTGTTCTTCTTTTATCCCTGTATAATCAAGAATAAAGTCACACCACCTTTTTCTCTCAATATCAAACATCATCATTCTTGAGGCAAGAGAATAATCTATGAAAGGCTTTCCTCCAAGTCTTAAAAAAACAAAATCCTCATAACATAGAAAATTCCGGGTTCTTGCAAAAACAAAAGGTTCATTTTCTTTAACCCATAAAATTTTGGCAAGAGTGGTAAGAGGGTGAGGAGGAACACCTGATATATTATATAATTTTTCGTAACCAAATTCTTCTGTTAGTTTCTCTACTTGCTTTCTTGACCTCATATCCATTCCAAGAATAGAGTTTCTCAAAGGGCGAGAATTTTTATCGAGGAAGCAAACAGCCTCCCCTTGTGCTGAAATACAGATAGACTCAATTTTTTCGTTGCTTTTTTTTCTTTTTGTTATTGTGAGAATGACCTTTTGAACTTTCTCCCACACAACCTCAGGATCCTGCTCTGCCCAGTCAGGATGAGGACTTATCACAGGATATTCTTCTCTCACAAGATCAAGAAGCTCCCCTTCTATATTAAAAAGAGCACCTTTACAAACAGTTGTTCCAAGGTCAAGGCTTAAAAAAGCCATCTTTCCCCTTCTTTAAAAGCCCTGCCTTTTCCTCTTCTATTTTCCTTTCTCCTTCATTTTTTGAAAGGAGTGCTCTTCAATCACATCAAGATAATTCATACGACGGGCATATTTTCCCCCTAAGAACTTCTCCTCCATCCACGCCTTAACACACTCAAGAGCAAGTTCATCACCAATAACCCTTGCTCCAAGACAAAGGATATTTGCATCATTATGCATTTTTGCATACCGGGCGGTGTATATATTATGGCAAAGTGCTGCCCTCACTCCAAAAACTTTATTTGCCCCCATGGACATACCAATTCCTGTCCCACAGATTAAAATCCCCTTCCCGCACTTTCCTTCCACCACAAGCTGTCCCACTTTTTCTGCGATGGGGCCTGAATCTGTACTCTCGGGGGTATAGGTTCCAACATCAAGGACCTTTTTCCCGATTTTGGTAAGATATTCTTTTATTTTCTCTTTAAGGTAAAAACCTGCATGATCACTCCCTATGGCAAAATCAAAATTTTTTTCGCTGGAAAAATTTTTATTTTCCTTCATCCTTTTTCTCCTCCAAAGCATTGTAGGCTGCATCAAACATAGCTTTTGCGCACTCCTTAATAGATTTTCCCTTAACAAAAAGGCCAGATGACCCACCCACAAGCACATTTGCCCCAGCTTTTACTACAGAAGGAATAGTTTTTGGATTTATATTACCATCTGCTGCAATATCAAGATCCATAAGGCCCATTTTCTCCTTGAGAGAATAAAGTTTCTTTATCTTATCAAGGGTATAAGATATAAAAGGCTGACCTGCGTACCCTGGATGAACGGTTAAAACCAAAACCATATCAACAAGACGCAAAAGCTCCTCTTTTACCTTCTCTGCAGGAGTTTCAGGGCAAAGAGCAAGAGCTGCCTTAATGCCAGAGGACTTTATCTTCTCTGCAACCTCCACAGGATTATCACAGGCCTCAAGGTGAAAACAGATATAGTCACTTCCTACCTCCACAAATTGTTTTATAAATTTTGCAGGATTGTAAATCATAAGATGCACATCAAATATAAGTTTTGTGAAAGGTCTCAAGCTCTGAATTATGGGAGGACCCATTATAAAGGTATCGGCAAAGGAACCATCCACAACATCAAAATGAAGCATACAAACTCCTGCTTCCTCAAGCTGCCTTATATCCCTCTCAAGACATGTAAAATCTGCACAGGCCATAGATGCGGATATTTTTATTTCGGAAATCCCCATAAAATTTTCTCCTTGACCTTTAATTTACAAAAGTAAAATTTTCAAACTTATGTTATAAAAAGAAAAATTTATGTCAACCCTTCCTCTTTTATAATGTAGAAGAAGAGGGGAATTATAAAAAACCCCTCTCCTTTACAAAAGAATTGGAATTAAAAACTTTAAACAAAAAATTTATTACTTTTCTACCTTCTCTCTCAATAACTTTCCCGGGACAAATTTTGGGACTTTTTTGGCCGGTATCTTCATCTCTTTTCTTGTCTGAGGATTTATTCCTCTCCTTTCTTTTCTCTCCATCACCTGAAAGGTACCAAAACCAACAAGTGTCACCTTCTCTCCCCTTGAAAGGCTATTTTTCACTGTCTCAATGAAAGCATCAACCACATTTTGCACTTCTTTTTTCGTTATCCCCACCTTTCCTGCCACCTCGTTAACAAGGTCTGCCTTGTTCATTTATACACCCTCCTTTATAAAAAATTCCCCTTCTTCACTCTAATAAAACGCTATTTTTGTCCAAAATAAGAAAAAGACAAATTTTGTCAAGCTCTTGCTTCTCAAAGCCTTTATAGACCTTTTACTTTTTAATTGACAAAAAAAGCAGGCAAAGTAATATACAAGACAAAAAGGCAAAGAAAATATACTATGAAAGCAGTCCGTCTTGTAGAAATAGGAAAACCCCTTCAAATGCAGGATATTCCCATACCGAAGTTGGATGAAAACGATGTCCTTGTGGAGATTAAGGCAGCAGGTATATGTCATTCAGATGTTCACTATCGGGCAGGAACATCCCCTGTCGGTCCACTGCCTCAAACACTTGGGCATGAAATTGCCGGAATTATAAGAGAAAAAGGCTCAGAAGTTAAAAATCTTAAAGTAGGCGATAGAGTGTGCATTCATTATCTTTTAAGTTGTGGAAGATGTTATTTTTGTGCAAAAGGTAATGAACAATTTTGTAAAGAGGGTATGATGATTGGAAAACACTGTGACGGTGGCTTTGCCGAGTATATCGCTGTACCCTCCCGTAATGTCTTTCCTCTACCTCCTGAAATATCCTTTGAAGAAGGGGCAATTCTTATGTGTTCATCATCTACCTCCCTTCATGCGCTGCACAAAGCAAAACTTAAACCAGGTGAAAGTGTTGCCATTTTTGGTGCAGGTGGACTTGGAATCTCCGCCATCCAGCTTGCAAAAGCCTTTGGTGCAATTGAAGTTTATGCAGTGGATATTGATGAATATAAACTTAAAATTGCCGAAAAATACGGAGCATTCCCTATTAATTCAAAAAAAGAGGACCCTGTGGATAAAATCTACAGGTTAACAGGCGGAAAAGGTGCAGATGTTGTCTTAGAACTTGTGGGACTTCCTGAAGCAATGAAGCAGGCTGTAAGATCTCTTGCAATATTTGGCCGTGCAGTGCTTGTGGGCATTACTGATAGGTCATTTGAAATTTACCCCTACAAAGAAATTATAAACAAAGAGGCAGAAATTATTGGATGTTCGGATCACCTCCTGCAGGAACTACCTTTACTTATTGAACTTACCCGCAGGAAAAAACTTGACTTATCGCAGGTAATAACAGAAAAAATTCCCCTTGAAGCTGATGCGATAAATAAAGCAATGGACAGAATGGAAAAATTTGATGGTGGCATTCGTACAGTAATTCTCCCGTAAATCCCTCAATATTTTTTCTTCCTGTTCTTCTCCTCTTTTAAATACCCAAATCCAGGGCAAAGAACATCATAATATGGGTATTCAAAACCTGCCTGATATGCATCCTCCATCTTGATGTCAAAAACAGGTTTTATCATATATCCTGAGAGTAGCGTAAATGAGATATGGAATGACATAATTGACATAGAAGATTTCAATATGTAGAATAGGACAAGTAATCTCTCGTAATAGACTAAATAGCAAATTAAAAATTAACACCACAAAAAGGGAAATAAAATGGAATACAGGACTCTTGGGAAAACTGACATAAAAGTCTCACGAATTTGTCTTGGGTGCTGGACCTTTGGAGGAGATAAATTCTGGGGTCCACAGGAAGATTTTGAATCAATTAGAACAGTTCATGCTGCTATTGATGCGGGAATTAACTTTTTTGATACAGCAGAGTCCTACGGTGAAAGACGTTCAGAGGAGGTCCTCGGAAAGGCGCTTTCTGGTCTGCGGGAAAAGGTTATAATAGGGACAAAGGTAAGCCCTCAACATCTTTCCCGAAAGGAACTTATCAAATCCTGTGAAGGAAGCCTTCGCCGCCTTAGAACAGATTACATTGATGTATACCACATACACTTTGCCAATCCCCAAATTCCCATAGAAGAGACACTTTCCTGTATGGAGTATTTGAAAAAACAGGGGAAAATAAGAGTTATAGGAGTATCAAATTTTGGAAAAAAAGA
>JAGHCI010000120.1:0-17523 GCA_021160545.1 Candidatus Aerophobota bacterium
GTTCTTGCACCCCTTCTTATAGCATCCACTATCTCTGCCTCAGTCACATTTTCGCAGCGACAAATTATCCTTCCATATCTTTTATCCTTTGTTATTAACTTATCCTTCTCGTCGGTTGGAAGTTTGTGGAATCTGATCCATCTGCGGTAAGGATTGAAATCCTTATTGGGAATAAGTCTTAACCCTTCCTGCTTTAATAGGTCCACTACAATCTCAGCAATAGCCGGAGCAGCTGTTAAACCGGGGGAATCGATACCAACAAGATTGATAAATCCCCTAACTTTTGAGGAAAACTCAATAACGAAATCACCGTCACCGGTCTTACTGGTCGCCCTTAGCCCGGCAAAGGAGGCTACAATATTTGAGGCACTAATTGCAGGCACTATTTTTTTTACCTGTTGTAAAACTTCTTTTAATCCTTCCCTTGTTGTGGCAAGATCAAATTTATCCTCTACCTTTTTTGCAGTTGGACCAACCATCAAATTTCCATCTACAGTAGGGATAATCAAAACACCTTTTGTTTCTTCTTTGGGAAGAGGGAAAATAACATGCTTCACAAATTCCTCAGTTTCCTTATCCAATATGTACTCCTCTCCCTTACGAGGAAAAATAGCAAATTTTTCCCCAGCCATACCGGCAATCTCATCTGCAAAAAGTCCAGCAGCATTAATTATGTAATCTGTGAGAAATATTCCTCTTGAAGTTTCTACCTTTTTAACACCATTTGCTTGAGGAACGATATTCTTTACTTTAGCGTTAAGAAAAATCTTCACCCCATTTTGCTCAGCATTCTCCGCAAGAGCTATAGTTAGCTCATAAGGGGAAACAACACCAACTGTTGGAGAATAAAGAGCGGCTTTTACCATTTTTGATAAATTTGGCTCCAGTTCAAAAAGCGCATCTTTTCCTATAATTTTTAAGCCAGGAACTTCATTTTTCTCTCCCTGAGCTTTCAACTCCTCCAGAATTTGTAACCTTTGACCCTCTAAAGCTACGACCAGGGCTCCACATCTTTTGAAAGGAACATCAAGCTCCTGACAGAGCGTTTCATACATAGAATTGCCGGCTACGCACAGGTTAGCTTTCTTTGTTCCTGGTCTGTCGTGAAAACCTGCATGAACTATACCACTGTTTGCCTTGCTCGTCCCAAATCCAACATCTTCTTCCTTCTCTACCAGGGTTACATTAAGCTTGTATTTGGACAAAGATCGTGCAACACAGGTACCCACAACACCTGCTCCTATAATAAGGACATCACTTTTATCGATTATTTTTTGCATTGTTTTTACCCAACAATAAAAGCCCTATCTGGTCATTCCAGGTAGGGCTTTCTCCAGTTCTCCTGCCCTTTTCCCTTAAAGTAAGTCTTACTTGGGAGTAGCCACGAGCTTTAATGTCGCTTTATTTCACACACTCCAAAAGATGTGGCTATCTTGAGCTAAGTACACGAGCAACAGCTTTTTTCCAATCTGCATATTTTTTCTTACTTTATCCTCAATAAAAAAGCCCTATATAGATGGGATTACCATCTATATAGGGCTTTCTCCAGTTCTCCTGCCCTACTTCTTTCTATATGTAAGTATTTGATTGATTTTATTATTAACATAATCGCTGGATTTGTCAACCTTCATGTCAAATCTGTCAATTAAATTTTAAAAGTGGACTTATTTGCATTTGCTAAATTTTAAAAGTGCACTAAGATCAGGATTTTTAACATGATAAACACCGGTGAGGATATCTTTATACCAAATTCTGATCTCCACTACACCTTCTTTTTTATCAGGATGAATGCGAAGTTCAACCTCGCTTACAGGATGCTTTTGTGCGCCTTTAAATTTATAGATAGACATCTGCTCGATTTAGATAATCTTCCTGTTCCTTAATCTTTAATCTCTCATCAAGAAAAACCCATACAGGAAGATTCTTATTTCCACAAGTTTTAATACCAGATAAACCTTCCCTTCTCAAGAAGTCTTAGGTTATCTTTGGAGTAAAAATTCTTATCTTGTACAATTATTGGATTATTTCCTCAGAAATCCAGCTATCCTTATATCGCAATCTCATGTGCTTAAAGGATAATTTATACATCGCTCTTAAAAGAGAAATGAGAGGTATCTTTTCCACCAATCCGGAAAAGGTGGATGATTTGATGTGTTTCTTGACACCGCAAGGTCAAAATAATAAGATGTTAAAAAAATAAAAAGGGGATTTGTGATGGAAGAGAGATCCTTTTTATTTTTGAAAAGGCTGGTTGAGACGCCAAGTCCCTCAGGTTTTGAAAGACCTCTCCAGAAGGTAGTGAGAGAGGAGATGGAAAAGGTTGCAGATAAAGTTAAGACAGACGTTCACGGTAATGTAATAGCTGTTAAAAATCCAGAAGGGAAACCCCGCATAATGTTTGCAGCACACTGCGATGAAGTTGGATTCATGGTAAAGTATATAGACGAGAAGGGATTTGTGTATTTTTCCTCTATTGGTGGAGTTGATGCTCATATTACTCCTGGGCAGAGGGTTAAAATCCATGCCTTATCAGGTCCTGTACTTGGTGTGGTGGGGAAAAAGCCAATTCACGCAATGGAGGAGGAAGAAAAGAAGAAAGTGGTAAAGCTCTCCGAGCAATGGATTGATATTGGCGTATCAAGCAAAGAGGAGGCAGAGAAAATAGTAAAAATTGGAGATCCTATTACCTTCTCTGCTGGGCTTGAGAGACTGAGAGGGGATCTTGTTGTTGCGAGAGGACTTGATGATAAAATGGGCACTTTCATAATATGTGAAGTTTTAAGGTCACTTTCTTCTCTTTCTTTTCCCAGTGCTGTTTTTTTTGCTTCAACTGTTCAGGAGGAGATAGGCTTAAGAGGAGCAAGAACTGCAACCTATTCTGTCAACCCTGATGTTGGTATAGCTGTGGATGCGGACCTTGCAAGTGATTTTCCAACAATGGATAAAAAGAAAGAAGGAGAGATAAAAGTTGGCGCAGGTCCTGTTATAACAAGAGGACCCAATGTAAACTCTAAGGTTGAGGAGGTTCTTATAGAGGTAGCAGAAGAAAAAAATATTCCCTACCAGATTTGCGGAGAACCAAGGGCAACCCCCACAGATGCTAATGTTATTCAAATAAATCGTGCCGGAGTAGCTGCCGGACTTGTTTCTGTTCCTGTGAGGTATTTACATACCCCGGTTGAGGTTGTTTCTCTGAAAGATGTGGAAAATGCCGTAAGGCTTCTTGTAGAATTTGTGCTGAGAATTAAAAAGGAGGAAAGTTTTATTCCCTTTTAAAATTTGAGAGAGATGGAAAGATAATGAGTATCAGAAAGCTGATGAGATGAGACAAAAGCATAATCAAAGATAACTCTTATCTTAGAAGTAAGGCTTGCATTAAGGCCTAATCCAAGGGAAAAATTAAGAGCTTCATCTTCCTGGAATTTTTGAAAAAGTCCACTTCTAAAAAATATTTTATCGCTTATTTCCCATTCTCCTCCTATTTTTATTTCCCGGAGAAGGTTTTGAAAGGAGGAGTTAACATCAAAGGAAACCAGTGCTCTATTACTGATGCGAAAAGCTAAACCAGTTGTGAATGTTGAAGGAATTGTATCTTCGTTACCTGTTTCCCAGTTTATTTTAGAAAAAACGTCCCTGATACAAACGCCAAAGCAGGTTTTCTTCCATTTTTTAAGATAGCCAACATCAAGGCTGTATCCATAGCCATCTTCGTAGGGAGTTGTCTGGGTTATATACTTAAGATTCACACCCCAGCTTACGGCAGATCCGGTTTCTTTTTCAAAATAATTAGCATAAGAATAGGCAACAAGGTCATACCTCCACCTCTCAGGTTCAAGATCAGCTGAGAGATGACTCCAGCTTATTCCACCACTTCCCATTCCTGTATCAGGTTCCACAAAGCTTAAAAAACTGTGGCTTAAAAGCCCAAGTCCGTAAAGATCAGTGTACATTGAACCTATCTCAGGGGATTTAAGATTGACAAGTCCCGCCGGATTGTAGTGGCATGCACTGTAGTCATCGGCAACACCTACAAAAGCCCCTCCCATCCCGAGACTTCTTGCACTAACCGGAAGTTCTGTGAAGCCACTATCTTTTACTTTAAGATAGGAGGCTTGTCCGGTCTCAAAGGTAAAAATTAAGAAAAAAGCTGCAAGTTCTACCACCCACACTATCTTTTTAATCATTCTTTGCACCCTTTAATTTTTTTACAAATAAAAAAAGATTTTGTCAAATATCACCTTACATTATTTTTCTCTTCAAGATACCTGTCTGCCATGATAGCTGCCTGGGCTCCCTCTGCACATGCAACAACTACCTGTTTTACAAGATTTGCTCTGACATCACCACAGGCAAAGATTCCTTTCACGCTGGTTTCAAATTTTTCATCTGTCAGAATAAAACCTTTTTCATCCGTTTTTATAAGACCTCTGACAAAATCACTGTTAGGTTTTACCCCAACATAGATAAAAATTCCTCTACAGGGAAGTTTTCTTATTTTCCTTTCTTTTAAATCCTGCACCAGAACCCCTTCTACTCTCTCCCCTCCATAAATCTCCTTCACCACACTATTCCACACTACCTCAATTTTTTTATTTCCAAGGATTCTTTCCTGCAAAATTTTATCTGCCCGGAGTCTGTCTCTTCTGTGAATAAGGTAGATTTTTTTAGCAAATCTTGTAAGGTAAATTGCCTCCTCTGCTGCAGTATTTCCTCCGCCTATCACGGCAACCTCTTCATCTTTAAAAAAAGGAGCATCGCAGGTTGCACAGTAACTTACGCCTTTCCCTGTGAACTCTTTTTCTCCGGGAACCCCCAGAGTGTTGGGTCTTGTGCCTGTTGCTATTATGACAGAGAAAGCTTTATAGATTTTACTAGAATCTGTGTATAATATTTTCTCTTCATCATTTATTTTTACCTTCTCAATTTCCTCGTTTTCAATTTCTGCTCCTAAAATTTCAGCCTGCTTTACCATTCGTGAGATAAGCTCGCTTGTGGGTGTAGGTCCAGGAAACCCCGGATAATTTTCTATTTTTTCTGAGGTAAGAATCTGTCCACCAGGGGTGAGTTTTTCAAAGGTAAGGGTTTTTATGCGAGCTCTTCTTGAATAAATAGTAGCAGAAAGCCCTGCCGGACCTGCACCTATTATTATTAAAGGATAAAAAATCTCATCCATAATTTCCTCCCAGAATATTTTTTTTCTGCAAAAGTTGTGTTTTTGTCTGCATTTAAAAGGAAGATTTCTTTTTTTGCCTTCTCTATTTTTTTAAGATAGATTCTATACTCTTCCCACTTCCCTCTTTTTTCACAACCTCTTGCAAAAATTTCTACTTTTTTGACAATTTCCTTCAAGGTAGCAATTTTCCATTCAACAGGAAGATGATTTTCTTTTGCTATCTTTTCAAGAGCATATATTCTGAATCTGTCTATTCCCCAGTATTTTTTTGAAAGCTGGTCTTTGTGTCCTCCTCGTTTGATAATAAGTTTTTCGGGAATAAGTTTTATCGGATATCGGGAGGAAATTCGCAGCCACAGATCATAGTCTTCTGCTACAGGCAAATGGGGATCAAATTTTCCCACATCTTCAAACACGGAGCGATGAATCAGCACAGAAGAAGGAGAGATAATACAGAGAGGAAGACAGTGAAGGTATATCCATCCAGAATACTTTTTGTGTCTTTTGCGGGGATTTACAAATTTTCCATTTCTTATCCAAACCTCTTCTGTATAACATACCTTAAATCTGGGCTCTTTTTTTAATGCCTCCATTTGCTTTTCAAGCTTTTCTTTTTTCCAGAGGTCATCAGAGTCAAGAAAAGCTATCCACTCTCCACGAGAAAGTTCAATTCCCTTATTGCGAGCACAAGAGGGTCCACAGTTTTGTTGGAAAAAGTATTTTACTCTTTCTTTAAAAGAGTTTACAATTTCCCTTGTATTATCAGAAGAACCATCATCCACTACTATTACCTCATAAAAAGAATAAGTTTGAGAAAGAACCGATTGAATAGCTTCTTTTATCCATTTTTCTCTGTTGTATGTGGGAATTATGATACTGACAAGATCTTTCACAAAACTCATTTCCAAACTTGAAATTTGGTTAAAAATATCTTAGGATTAAAATAAAAAATGCATCTTGAGAAAAAATTGCGAAAAATTCCGCTGGAGCTTATTGATGCTGAGGATGATTTTTTTGATTTCAGTGACAAAGATTCCTCTTATCTTGCAAAACTTAAGCTTTCTATTAAGAAAGTGGGAGTGATAAATCCCCTTATTGTTCAGCTCTCTTCCTCAAAAAAATTATATAGATTGATAAATGGCTTTAAACGCTTCCAAATTGCAAAGGAACTTTCCTTATCTTATCTTCCTGCATATATTTTAAAAAGGGATCTTCCTCCTCTTGAGGTTTTAAATATTTTGCTTTTATCTCACTCCCGTCCCCTCTCTCTTACAGAGAAAGCAAGAATAGTGGGAATTATGAGGCGCCTGCAGCTTTCGGATAAGCAAATCTATGATAACTTTGGTTCTTTACTTGGGATAAGCTCTGCCTCTCTTGTAAAAGAATATGCTATTCTCTCAACCTACAGGTCACCTCTTCTCTCCTATATATCTTCCCACGGACTTTCCCTTAAGCAAGCTCTTGCTTTAAAAGACTTATCTCCACAGGAACAGGACACTTTTGTTTTCCTGGGCAATCTTCTTTCTTTGAAAGGGTACGATTTTTTTAATATATTAACAGATTTAAAAGAAATAGCAATAAGAGAGGGAAAGAAAGTCGCATTGGTGATAGAGGAAACGGGTATTCTGGAAATTGGGAAAAATGAGAAATTTACCCGTTCTCAGAAAATAGAAAGAATAAAAAATATCATTAAAGAAAGAAAATATCCCTACCTTACAAAGGTTAACAGGGAACTTGATAAAATAAGGAAAAAATTTTCTTCCAGGACGGGTTTAGATATTGTCTGGGATAAAAGTCTTGAGGGGGGTGTGGAACTTTCTTTTAAAATAAGGAATTCAGAGGATGCAAAGAAAAAAATAAAAAATCTTTTAGAAGAGGATAATTTTTCTTTGCTGGTGAGATTTCTTGAGGTTTACCATGAGGGATTACAGGATAAAAAGGATAATAGTGGATAAAAGGGTTAAAGATAGCTACTTTGTGAGTGAGGTGATAAAAAGAGCAGGAGGGGTGGAGATTGAAGAAGTTTCCACCGAGAAAGACAGTTTTTTTGCAGATTTTTCTTTTGAAGAAGGCAAAAGCACTCTTTTCTTAACGTCTTTTCCCGGAAGCTTCGTAAAGACCTGTCCTGGAACGGGCAGAGGATACCTTTGTTGTGGTTATTATGTTATAAACCAGCCTGTTGGCTGTCCTCTTGATTGCAGTTACTGTATCCTTCAGGATTATCTTGGTCCTTCTCCTCTTGTTTTGTATGTAAATTTTGAGAGAATAAAAGAGCAGCTTGACGACTTTCTAAAAGGGCAGGGAGAAAACATTATCAGGATAGGTAATGGAGAACTTACAGACAGTCTTGCTCTTGACTGGCTGGGTGATTTTTCTTCCTTTTTTATATCTTATTTCAGGAATAAAAAAAATGTTATATTTGAGTTTAAAACAAAAACTGACCAGGTGGAAAAAGCTCTTGAGCTTCCCTCCTGTTCCAATATAGTTTTTTCCTGGTCATTAAATCCTCAGTCTGTTATTTCAAGAGAAGAGCATTTTTGTGCCAGATTAGAAAAAAGAATAGAGGCAGCCTTTAAAGTCCAGGAGAAGGGCTTTATGCTTGCATTTCATTTTGATCCCTTAATTTTTTATCCAGGATGGGAAAAAGATTATGAGAGGTTAATTGACACTCTTTTTACCTTTATTGACCCTTCACGTATTTTCTGGATTTCCATGGGTGCGTTAAGATTCCCTCCCTCTCTTAAGGACATAATTAAGGAAAGGTTCCCTGAATCAAAGATTATATATGAGGAGATGATAAAGGGTCTTGATGGAAAGATACGCTACATAAAACCTTTAAGAATAAAGCTTTTTAAGAAAGTTTACTCTTTAATCAGAGAAAAAGCCCCTCGTGTTTTTTGTTATCTTTGCATGGAAAGTCCTGACGTCTGGGAAAAAGTGATGGGTTTTTCACCTTCATCTAACCATCATTTTAAAAAAATCTTTGAGAAGCACTGCAGAGAGGTTTTAGAAAAAGGTGGTGCTTAAAGCTGTCTTCTTTCAAAGATAATGCAAGCAATAATAAGGTATATCCCACTGTAAAAAACAGAATAAAGAGCTGCCAGAGCTGCATAGAACATATTTAAAGATTCTGGTATCTTAAATAATTCAAGATTGGGAAGAATCCATTGTAAAAAGGTTAGAAGCTCTTTTAAGATTGTGCTCTGTGTAATTTTTTTCAATGATTCAAACTGCGG
This sequence comes from Candidatus Aerophobota bacterium, assembly GCA_021160545.1. Classification (GTDB taxonomy): domain Bacteria; phylum Aerophobota; class Aerophobia; order Aerophobales; family B3-G15; genus CBFDTW01. The sequence continues at coordinate 8,410 of JAGHCI010000120.1, forward strand.
GTTAAGATGGCCCAAAATATAGAAAAGCAGGGATAAAAATGTGCTTGTCATAACTGATGATGAAAAAGAGGAGAACATAATCCCTATGGAAGTTAAAACAAGAACTTCAAGTTCCATAAAAAAAAGTGCAATGAGTATTTCATAGTCTATGATATTTTGTTTTGTAAAGATCAGAAAAAAGAGGATACATCCATTTATAAGGATAGAAGTGCCTGCAGTCAGGGCTATTCCTAAAAAGCTTCCCAGAAGGAAATTTTTTCTGCCAGGTGGTTTTGAAAGCAGAATGTAAATTGTCTTTTTTTCCACTTCTCCCACAACAGCTTCTGCTGATAGGAAAATAGCTATAAAGGAAGAAAAAACAGAAATTCCAAAAAGTCCCACGTCTTTTATCATCTTTAGCCTGGCTGTGAAAGTCAAAGAGCTCAATAGAAAAGACAAAAATATAAGTATGCTTGCAAAGATGAAGAAAATAATGAAAATTTTATCTCTTAAAGACTTTCTAAAAGATTTTTGGGCGAGAATAAATGACTGTCTCATCCTATTTTTCTTTGTTCTTCTGGGTTATCCCACTCCAACCAAACTTTGTTCTAAGAACCTGAAAGAAAGACCTTCCTTTAAGCCTTATAAGTTTTGCCTGATAAGGGCTTTTCTTTATCTCTACCTGTTCTCCGTTTTTTAGAGGGTGTGTTTCCTGTCCATCTATTGTGACAAAAATGTCTTCAGAGGGTTTTTCAGGTATAATTTTTATTGTTTCTTCCTGAGAGACAATGAGTGGTCTTACAGCAAGGGTGTGAGCACATATGGGGGAGAGAATTATCACTTCTAAGTTTGGATGAACAATTGGTCCCCCTGCAGAAAGAGAATATGCAGTGGAACCTGTGGGAGTGGAGATTATAAGACCATCTGCCGAGTATGTGGTTACAAACTCATCTGAGACAAAAGTTTTCAAAGACACTATTCTTGGCAGAAAGCTTTTACTTATCACAATATCATTGAGAGCTATAAAGCAAGGGCTTTTGGACTCTTTTGAGATTATCTTGGTCTGAAGCATCATTCTTCTCTCCACAATATACTCTCCGGATAAGATTTTTTCAAGGTCTTCCTGGAAGTTTTTCATAGGAATTTCAGTTAAAAAACCAAGTCCTCCCAGATTAATCCCCAGTACAGGAATCTTTGCTGGTGAGAATTCTCTTGCAGACTTACACAAAGTTCCATCGCCCCCAAGAGATATCACAAGCTCTACCTCTTTTTTTATTTCTTCAAGGGGAGCAAGTATTCTACTAAAATAGCCTGTATTCTTATTTTCTTGAGGAATAAAAACTTTTATTTTTCTTTTTTCCAGCCATTTAATAACAAGCTCTGCTTTTTCAAATATGTTTTTTTTAAAAGGATTAAATGTTATCCCTACTTTTTTAATCATTTACCTTATCCATATTAAAGCCATAATTAAGCCAATAATTGAGCCCACTATTACTTCTGGAGGACGATGGCCAAGGGTTTCTTTAAGGTGTTTTTCTCTTGTGGTTTTTTTCTCAGGGGAAATTTTGTCCAGAATCTTGTTTAAAATTTCAGCCTGTTCTCCCACAGCTCTTCTAACTCCTATAGCCTCGTAAATTATGGCAAGAGAAAATACCAAAGTGACAATAAAAAGTGTTGACGACATACCCTCTTTTATTCCCACTCCCACAAGTAGAGCTATAACCATGGCAGCATGGGAAGAAGGCATTCCTCCTGGTTCAATAAATCGGTGCAGATTCACTCTTTTTTCCTTTAAAAAAGTTGTTACTATTTTAAGACCCTGTGCCAGAAACCACGCTGAAACTACAGACCACAAGAGCCTGCTTTTTAAGAAAAGAAAGGCCTCTTCATAAATTGTCATCGCTTTCTCCAAAAAGAAATCCGTTTTCTGATTTTGTTCTGGTTTTATTCTGATTATTTTTTTCCTCCTCCACTTCCCAGGGTTGAAGTTTAAACTCCTCTTCCTCTTTTATCAGTATGCTTATTCTTTTTTCCACCTCTTCTAACTTTTTTTCACAGAATTTTACAAGTCTCATACCTTCCTCAAATTTCTTTATAGATTCTTCTAAAGGGAGGTTGCCCTCTTCAAGCTCCTGAGTTATCTTTTCCAGTTTTTGCATAGCCTCTTCAAATTTCATCTTTCTCTCCCTCTTTTTTATAAACTATGGTGTAAAGGTTGCCTTTACAAAGTTTAATTTTTACTTTATCTTCTTTTTTAACCTGAGTGTAATCTTTTATTACTTTTAAATCAGGAAGGCTCAAACAAATGCTATATCCTCTTTTAAGAACAGAGTAGGGAGATAGAGCTTTGAGTTTGTTTTTTAAATTTAAAGCTGAACTTTTTCTTGTTTCAACAAATCTTGAAATGGAGGCTTCAAGTCTTCTCCTTGATGAATTCAGTTTTTCTCTGGAGATGTCAACGTAAGTTTTGGGAGAATGCCTTAAAAGCTTTTGACCAAGCTGTAAAAGCCTTGTTCTTGTGTGATGAAAAGAAGCTTTCGTATAGTCGCAGGTTCTTCTTCTATATTCATCTACTCTCTGTTTTAACTCTCTTGTGATTTTTTGAGGATGCCTTGCCATTAAGAGTTTCTTGTATTTTACTGTTTCCTTTTCCAGCATTTCTTTTTTTCTTTCCATAAGAAAGATAAGTTTTTTCCTGCTGTCCAGAATCTTCAAGAGAAGTTCACTTTTTCTTGGTACAACTCTTTGAGCTGCAGCAGATGGGGTGGGAGCTCTTTCATCTGCTACAAGGTCTGCTATTGTCTGGTCAATTTCATGTCCCACTGCAGAAATTACGGGGATACGGGAATTGTAAATGGCATCTGCTACCACTTTATCGTTAAAAGCAAAAAGATCCTCTATTGACCCTCCTCCTCTTCCTACAATAATTACATCAATTTTCCCATATTGATTGAGATTTTCAATTGCTCTTGCTATTTCAAAAGGTGCCTCCTCTCCCTGAACGCGACAGGGAGAGATAATTATATCCAGGTTAGGGAATCTTTCGTCAAGCACTTTAAGTATATCCCTTATTGCAGCTCCTTTAGGAGAGGTGACTATTCCAATTCTCTGAGGCAGGAAAGGTAAAGGTAATTTATGGGCAGGGTTAAAGTAACCTTTTTCCATAAGCTCTCTTTTTAATTTTTCAAAGGCAAGATATAAAAGCCCTCTACCTAAGGGGAAAAGCTCGCTCACATAAAGCTGATAGCGTCCTTTTAAGGAATATACTCCTATACTGCCCCTTGCTATTACCTCAAGTCCATTTTTAAGATCAAATTTCAGATTCTGGAGTTTGTCCTCAAACATTACACAGGATATTATTCCCCCACTATCTTTTAAAGAAAAGTAAAGGTGCTTTACAGGAGGGCGAAAGTCTGAGATCTCTCCTTTGACCAGAATATCCTGAAGCTTTGGATCATCTTCCAGTGTCCCCTTTATATAAGAGGTAATTTCTGTTACAGTATGTATATGCAGGCTCTTTTCCATCTTTTTCACCGTAATTAAGATAGCAGAGCTTTCTCCCCTGTCAAGGCGGAAAAACAAAATTTTAACGAGGAGTACTCTCTTCCCACAGTGAGTTAAAATATTCCTCAAGTTCCTTTACAACAGACGTAACTTCTACAAGCAAAGCAAGCTCTTTATTCTGGGAGAGAGAGTAGTAAGTCCAGTTATTACTTCCAAGAATGGCTATCTTTGAGTCTATTATCACAAGTTTTGCATGCGTGGTTATGTGAGGTGGGTCATATCTTACTTTCACTTTTCCTCTGGAGAGAACCTTGCCTGCTAATCTGTTTTTTTCTGTAACTTTTTTGTTCCATTCACTTTTTTCAAGAATTACTCTTACGTCAACTCCTCTTTTCCTGGCAGCAATGAGGTTTTGTATGAGGATGTTACTTGGAGAGAGGGGATATTCAGGATAATATCCCATTTCAAAAGCTATTACTTTAATAGAACTTTTTGCCTGCTTTATTGTCTCCTTTAGAAGAGGAAAGTATTCCTGATCTTTTATTACCCTTATATTTTGAGAAGAAAAGACACAGGAAAAGGTTAGAAAGATAAAAGAAAAAATTAAGGCTGAAAGGATGAAGGCTCTTTTTTTAATGTAAAAGTGCTTTTTTATAAATGTCAAGTATCTCCTCAAAATTCAACTCCTTTGGACTTACAGCTATTTTTTCTTTATTTTTTATGATTTCGTGGGCAAATCGAGAAAGTTCTTCTTCCTCTATATTGATGTTAGGGTTTTTTGGAAGTCCTGCTTTGTGCAAGAATTCTTTAATAAAGAGGGCGCTTTTTACAGGATTTTTTGCCTGAGAATCCTCTATTCCTTCAAGGAGGGAAGCTACAACTTTGGAGAATTTTTCAGGTTCCCCGGAAAAACTTTTCTCCCAGAAAGAGGGAAGAAGAATCCCATTAACTCTGCCATGGGGAATGTTAAAGTTGGAAGTTAAAGGATAACCCATGGTATGTAGTATGGTAGCTCCGGTTTGAGCTATAACCATTCCTGCCAAGAGAGAGGCATACATAAGATATGTTCTTGCTTCAAGGTCATCAGGTCTTTTTACTGCTCGGGGAAGGTATATCCCTATTATTCTGATTGCTTCGAGGGCTATTGTTTGACTTAGAGGAAAGGACTTTTTAGAAAGGTAACTTTCTACAGCATGCGATAGAGCGTCTATTCCTGTGTCTGATGTAACAGATGGTGGGAGGGTTGCGGTCAGTTCTGGGTCAAGCAGCGCCTCCTTTGGGAAAAGATGAAGGTCGGCTATAACCTTTTTTACATGGTCATTTTCTGTGTCAGTTATAACTGCATAAGGGGTTACCTCACTTCCTGTGCCGGAGGTTGTTGGTATGGCTATAAGAGGAGGAATTTCTTCTTTTACCTTGTTTTTGCCAAAATAAGAGGATAAAGGAGCGGGATTTTTAACCATAATCCCTATAACTTTGGCAGCATCAAGAGAGCTCCCCCCTCCAAGAGCAATTATCATATCACATCTTTCCTGCTTGAAAAACTCTGCTCCTTTTTTAACCGTATCTATTGATCGATTTGGCTCTATCTTTTCAAAAAAAGAAAATTTAACTCCTTCTTTTTTGAGTTCTTTTTCAATAAGCTCCAGAAAACCAAGTTTTCTTGCAGAAGTCCTTCCTGTTACAACAAGAGCCTTTTCTCCGTATTTTTTTGCTATTTTTCCCACTTTTTTAACTTTTCCCTGTCCGAAGTGAACTTTTGTTGGAAGGTAAAAAGCGAACTCCATAGTGTTACACTCCACCTTGGAATTCTCTTATTATGGTGTATTTTCCTTCTCTTCTAAGAGGCTCAAACTTACGCCCTCCTCCCTCATAGAATTTGGTGAAAAACTCTACAAACTGTAGACGAGCAGTGTGTATAAAGCCAGAGAGAGCATTAATTAAGAGATTCCCTATGTGGCCGAGCACCAGTATAAGAACAGCTGCAACAGGTCCCAGGAGGGGTATTCCTCCTGACATGCTCGCAATTGTATTCACCACTGTGGCTATGACGCTTGTGGCAAGGCCTAAGGCTAAGAGGCGGGAATAGGAGAGAATATCGGCAAATATTTGAATAATACCGTATACCTCATATGCTCCTTTTGCCAGTCTTTTGCCAATATTTTTGCTTTTTCTTCCCGCAAAGAGAAAAAGTGTTATTCCGCCAAAAAGGAAAAATATAAATCCTGCTCTGGAATACCAGGGCATCTGCTTAAGAAGTAAAAGGAATTGAGAAGGAGATAAAGTTAAGGTTATACCACCGGAGCTTTGAGAAGACGTTTCCTGGGAGATAAACCCCTTTCCAAAGGGAGCTGCAACAAGGAGAAGACCTATTATAATTAGAATCCAGGTAACCTGATCGAGGAAGGCACCTGTTATATTTTTTCTTCTCAAGTTGTCAATCATTTCAAGGGATATACCTGCAAGAAGATGTATTACACCTATTATAAGAGCTATCACAAGGAAAATCATTGGCTGCTGCATAGGGTTAAAAAGAGAAAGTTTTTTCAGAGGGTCAAAAAATGAAGGAAGATTCTGTATCTGGATACCAAATATCCCCCCTGTTAGTGTTCCAACTAATATTGTTACAAGCCCTGATATAAATAACATGGAAAAAAGCTTTTTGCCTCCCTCCCCCACCTGTATTTTTCTTGGGATGAGAAAGGAAAATATGACAAGCAAAATCCCATATCCTCCATCAGTAAGACAGAGTGCAAGGAAGAGAGCAAAAAAAGGAGCGAGAAAGGGAGTTGGGTCTATCTCTATGTACCGGGGAAGCCCGTAAAGTTCTGTCACAAGTTCAAATGGCTTAAATAGTCCGGAATTTGAGAGAGCAACAGGAATTTTAGAACTTTCTCTTTTATCTGGTTTTCTTACTACTGCCTCCACACGGGGAAATTCCTTCATTATTTTTTTTAAGGTTACAATATCATCTTTTTTAATCCATCCCTCAAGGAAAAAGGTGTATCTGCTTATCCCTGAGGAGGAACGGGCTTTTTTTTCCTTAAGCTGGTCGTAAAAATAGTCATAAAAGACCATAAGTTTTGGTTTTTCCTGGACGAGGTTTTTTGCCTGATTCAGGATTTCTTTTTTTCTTTCTTCAAGTTCTTTATATCTTTTCTTTATATTTTCTATCCTTTCAGAAGGAGCTATATCTTCTTTCAATTTTACTTTTTCTCCTTTTGCCTTTTGAAGTATCTTTTCTACTTCCTCTTTTTTTTCTCTTGTGAAAATTAAAAGCAAATAAATTTTCCTTCCCACCTCTTCTAAAATTAAGGCGTGAATGGGTTTTTTCTGAGTAAGTTTTAAAATTAAATTTTTTGATTCTGCAGGAACTATTCCTGCCTGACAATCAAGATATTTTGAAGCTTTTAATATTGTGAGGGGAAAGGTCATTTTTCTCCACGGCAAAAGATTTGTGTATTCTTCTTTTAAAGAAGAAAGCTCCTCTTTTATTTTTTCGGTATCCTTTTCAATTTCCTCGCACATTCTGCATACTCTTTCCCATTTAAAATCTTTTATCCATTTTGACCATTTCTCAGGATGTACTATGAGCTTTGAAGGGAAAAGCCCCAGATCAAATTTTTTCTCCTCAAATTGTGTGAGAAAGTTTATGGCTGACTCTATTTTGTTTAAAGCATTCTGGAGGGAATCTGTTTTAACTTCCGGGACTTTTAAAAACTTCAATGTCTTTTTGTCAACAGGAACAGGCTGGAAAATCCCTACCTCTGATAGTTTTTTTATGAACCTTTCCTCAACCTCTTTCTCGCCTACAAAGATAACTTTCCTCATTTCCGCTACAGCCATGTGCCCACTCCTTTTATTTTCCTATTTTCTTCCACAGGCTCTTTGCTTTTAACAGAACAAAGTTAATGGCTTTTTCTTTTGTCTTTTCTTCAACTTTTCTCTTTAGCTTTTCTCTTTCTTCCTCTGCACTTTTTTTTATCTTTTCTGCCTCTTTCAAAGTTAGCGAGTGAACTTCTTCCTTAAATTTTTTTATCTCCTCTTCTGCCTCTTTTTCCGCTTTCTCAATCATTTGTTGGGCTCTGCGGGTAGCAGAATCTATAATCCTTTCTTTTTCCCTGGTAGCCTCCTCTATGGTTTTCTCAGCCTGCCTTTCTTTTTCCTCTATTTTTTTTAAGATGTTTTCTTCAGGCATTTTTCTCTCCGTATTTTATAAGCTTTATACCTGCTTCTTTCAAAATTTCCTGCGCTAAAGGATCAGGATAGTCTCCCTTAAAAATTATTTTTTTTATTCCTGCATTAATAATCATTTTACTGCAGGTTATGCAGGGTTGGTGAGTGCAGTAAAGGACAGAATTTTCAATGCTTATTCCGTAAAGAGCAGCCTGAATTATTGCGTTTTGTTCTGCGTGAAGACCTCTACAGATTTCCTGTCTTTCACCTGAAGGGATTTTCATTTTTTCTCTAAGACACCCTTTTTCGTCGCAATGAGCAAGTCCTCTTGGTGCTCCATTATATCCTGTACAGAGAATTCTTTTATTTCTGACAAGAACTGCTCCCACTTTTCTTCTCAAGCAGGTTGAACGCTTTGCCACAAGCTCTGCTATTTGCATAAAGTACTCATCCCAGGAGGGTCTTTTGTCCTTCCTGTTTTCCATCTATTTTTTCCACCACTTTTTTTATTTCTTCCTCTATTTCCCGGGCTGTTTTTCTATAGTGCTCTTCTGAAAGACCCACCGGGTCTTGAATTTCCTCTTCTCTGCCGGAAGAAAATTCTTTTAAAAGCCATATTTTATTTTGGGCAAAAGGATAAATATTCCTGATATGATACTTGTGAGTTTTCTCCATTGTAAAAATTATATCTGCTTCTTCAACTAAATTTTTTGTTAAGGGTCTGCTGAGGTGAGAACTCACATCAAGTCCTCTTTCTTTCATCACCTTTATGGTGTAGCTTGTAGGAGAATAAGAAGAGAGTGCACTTGTTCCTGCTGATTTAACCTCAATTTTTTGATTTTTTTTATCATTCCATATTTTTTTAAAAATTGCCTCAGCCATTACACTTCTGCACATATTAGCAGTGCAAACAAACAAAATATTTACCTTATCTTCTAAGGTTTTTCTTAATCTATCTTCTTTAATGACTCCTTCTCTGAGAACAGAAGGGAGGTAAGTTGTCACATCAACTACTGTTGATTCTACACCTAAGGGTGTTTTTCCTGAATCAATAATAAGATCAACTTCTCTTTTTATCTCGAAAGGAATCTCCTCAGCAGTTTTTGCCGAAGGTTTTGTAGATATATTTGCACTTGTTGTGGCAAAAATGATATCTTCTTCTCCTGATATTTGCTGTGCTACAGGGTGAGAAGGGACTCTTATTCCTATTTTTCCCTCTTCTGTTACAAGAGAAAAAGGTTCCTTCAAGATAGTTTCAAATATAACAGTTAAAGGTCCTGGCCAGAAAGAAGATATAAGCTTGAGGGAATGAAGGGGTATTTTTTTAACAAATTTTGCTATTTTTGTGCTTTTGTCAAGGAAAAGGATGAGAGGTTTTTTCCTGGGTCTTTTTTTTAAATTGTAAAGTTTTTGAACTGCTATTTCATTTTTTGCATCAACACCAAGACCGTAAAC
>JAGHCI010000055.1:0-10016 GCA_021160545.1 Candidatus Aerophobota bacterium
AACTTGAACTGCGCTGTGACTTTTTCCACCAGCAGATTATAAATTTTCTTAACCGTCTGAGACGCTCTCGCAGCAAAACACGAATAAGAAGGCTTGAGAGCGAGATAGAAAGATTTCAGAAAGCCATGGATCTTGACGATATTTTAGAAAGAGCAGAAAAAGAAACAAACCCTCAAAGAGCAATTGACCTCTATCTTGAGGCACTTTCTTTTATAATGAAAAATGACTTTGAAAAAGAAAGAAAAGCAGAGATAGAAGAGAAAATAAAAGCTCTCCAGCAAAGCAGAGGAAAGCAGGTTTTAAGATAGAAAATCTGCAATTTATTTCTCCGTAGCCATCTTAATAAGTTCTCCGGGATCAAGGATGAGGATAACTTTTCCATCTCCCATAACAGTTGCCCCTGTTATACCCGGAATATCTGCTATAATTCCTTCAAAAGGTTTGATAACAATTTCTTCCTGTTTATGAAGCGCATCAACAGCAAGACCAAGATTTTTCCCTCCTGCTGATATAACCACAATGGGGATAGATTCTTCTCCCTCCTTTTTACTTCCTTTACCATCTGGTATTTGAAGTAAATTTTTTAAATCAACTATCCCCAGAAGTTCTTCTCTTAAAAGGGTAACCTTTTCTTTAAACACCTTACTTATTCTATCCTGCGGTAATTTCACTGTCTCTTTTATTGAACTTATAGGAAGAGCAAAAATCTGCTTCCCAGTCTCCACAAGAAGGACATTTACAATGGCAAGAGTTAAGGGCAATTTTATTATAAAAGTTGTTCCTTTATCAATTTGCGTTTGAATATCTATTTCTCCCTTTAATTTCTTCACTGCATCTTTTACAACATCCATACCCACACCTCTTCCGGAAAGGTCTGTAACCTTTTTAGCAGTGCTGAATCCTGGCATAAATATAAGCTCAAGACATTCTTTTCTGCTTAAAACCTTTGCTTTTTCTTCAGGCAAAATCCCTTTTTTAACCGCCACCTCTCTGATAAAATCAGGATCCATTCCTCTTCCATCATCGCTTATCTCAATTACAACACTTTCTCCCTCTTGAGAGGCAGAAAGCTTTATGGTCCCAAAAGGCTTCTTCCCTTTTGCCTCTCTTTCCTCAGGTGTTTCAATTCCATGATCAATAGCGTTGCGAATAAGGTGAACAAGGGGATCCTGTAGTTTTTCAATCATCACTTTATCAAGCTGAGTCTCTTCTCCGGATATCTCAAGTTTTATTTTTTTGCCCTTTTCACGGGATATATCCCTTACAAGACGAGGGAACCTGCCAAAAAGATTTTTTATGGGAAGCATGTGAAGCTCTGTTACCGTCATCTGAAGTTCGTTGGTTATTCTCCGCATGGTTTGAACTGCCTCTTTTATCTCATTCTTTACCTGAGACAGGTGGGAAATTTCCAGTCCATTCTCAAGTTTGTGCAAAATAGACTGGAAAGTGCTCCTGTTTATAACAAGCTCCCCTACAAGATTCATAAGCTGATCCAATCTGAATTCAGGCACTCTTATTGTCCTCTGAGCAAATTCCTTTGGAGGAGGCGTCTCTCTGGTGAAAGATTTTTGAAAGTCCCTATCTTTTTCCTCAAAAACTCCTCTTATTTTTTCAACAGCTTCCTCAATTTTTACCTGACTCTTCCTCCCCTTTTCAAAATCCTCAACAAGCTTAATCAAAAGCTCATAGACCAGCTTTAATCCATTAAGAATACCAGGGGTAAGAGTTTTTTTCTCTTCTCTTACTCTCTGCAAAACCTTCTCTTCCTCCTCCATTAAGGACTCTATCTGGGAAAGTTTCATATAATTAGAAGAGCTTTTAAGGGAGTGAACTGCTCTGAAAAGGGCATCTATGAGGTCAAAATCAGACGGATTTTTCTCCAAGCCCTCAATACACTCTTTTATGGTGGAAAGATATTGTGCTGCAGCAGTAAGAAATACCTGCTTTTCCTCTTCTTTATCCTTTTTTTCAAAAGTATCTTTTTTTTCTCCAATTTTTTTTATTTCTGGTTTTTGAATTACTTTTTCCAGTTTACCGGCAAATTCTTCCACCTCTACAACCTTGTAGCTGCAAATCCTCTGTATTTTATCCTCCCTGCCAGTTGCAATATCTTCAATGAATCCCTTTAAAATATCCACTCCCTGGAAAATAAGGTCAATAATCTCCGGGGTAACTTTGAGCTGTTTTTTGCGAAGTTTATCAAGAACATTTTCCAGCTTATGAGAAAGCTCTGTTATTTGAACAAGACCTAAAAAAGAAGAAGAACCTTTTATGGTATGAAAAGCACGAAATATGGCATTTAAAAGCTCCTCATCTTCAGGGTTTTTCTCAAGCTGGAGAAGTTGAGATTCAAGAGATTCAAGATGTTCACGGGACTCTGTTATAAACTCACCCACAATAGCGGGGTCATTTAAAAACTCGTTCATTTTTCTCCCTCTCCTTCCTTTTTTCCAAGATTAAAAATTAACCAAGAAGCATTTTTACATTCATAACAAGTGTCTTTGGGTCTGTGGGTTTAACAAGGTAAACGTTTGCTCCTGCTTTCAAACCCCTTTTTCTATCCTCCTCTCCCTCTTCAGTTGTAACTATGATAATGGGAAGATCACGATAAATTTCCTGCTTCCTTAAAATCTCTATCATCTTTAAACCATCCATCTTGGGCATATTTATATCTGCCACAACAAGGTCAAAGTTTTTTCTGTAAAGCTTTTCAAGAGCCTCTATTCCATTGGAGGCTGTTTCCACTTCAAATCCTGCTGACTGAAGTATAAATGCCTGCAGAGACCTTATAGTTGCAGAATCATCCACTACAAGAATACTTTTTTTCATGTCCTTTTCCTCCTTTTATTCTTTCATGTAAGCAAGACCACCTTTAAATCTCACAAGCTTAAAAGCGGAACTTAAACGAGAAATAGACTCACTTGAACCAAGAAAAATATAACCACCTTTATTAAGAGCATCGTAAAAATAACTTATCACCTTCTTGCTTGTTTCTGTATCAAAATAAATCAAAACATTTCTACAAAATATAAAATCAAATCCCCGCATTGATTGCATCTTTATCCTGTCATTAAGATTAAGATAATCAAACCGGACAAGCATTTTAACCTCGGGTTTTAGAACATAACGAGTGTCTGAAGATATAAAATACTTCTTTTTGTACTCAAAAGGGACATCTTTTACAGATCTTGGGCTGTATACTGCTTCTTTGCATTTCCTCAAAGATTTCATATTTATATCAGTCCCAAGTATATCCACCGTCCAAGAATTAAAATCCTCCAGCATTTCCAAAAGTATGATGGCAATTGTATAAGGTTCCTCACCTGTGGAACATCCTGCACTCCACACTCTCAAACTTTTCACCCCTTTTTTTCTCTTCTCCTCACACACAGAGGGCAAAATCTCCTCTGCAAACATTTTAAGCTGGGGATAATCTCTGAAAAAATAAGTCTCGGGAATAGTAATACTACTTACGAAGGCAGAAAGTTCCTCGGGGTCCTGATTTATAAGATAAAAGTATTCTTCTGGATCTTCTAAGCCACATTCTTCCAGGCGAGAAGAAATTCTGCTTTCAAGGAAATACTTTTTCTTCTCATCAAAAAATATTCCTGTCTTTCTATTAATAAAACTTTGAAATAATTTAAATTGCCGCTGAGAAAGAACAAGAGGCTTCATAAGAATTCTCCTTTTCAAGTTTTTCTACCTCAAGTAGAGGTAAGTTTTCTAAGTAATCTACCCGCTTTCTTCCTTAGCTCCTCGTCATTATCATACAAAAACACCTCCAGAATACCTTTTATCGCTTCTATGTAATCTTCCTGCCCGGATAGAAATGTAAGCTCAAGGTTAATTTTAAGAAGAGCTTTCACTGTCTCCTCTCTTATCTTTTCTTCCTCATCAAATAAAAAGGGGAGCAGAAGGGGAACAGCTTCTTTATCTTTTGCAACACCTGCAAGGAAAATAGCTTCTCTTTTAGCCTCCAGAGGTAACTTTTTCAAAAATCCCCTTAAAAAAACAAGCTTTTCAGCAGAATTTTTTAAGGCTAAAAAAACCTCTTTCTCATTTTTCTCTGCCACTTTAGCAAGAGCCTTAATTGCTGGAATTCCAAATAGAGGCTGTCCAAGACATGATAGAAGATAACCGGTTGCCCGGGAATCTCCCATCTCTCCCAGACAATTGATAAGGGAAAATAAAATTAAAGGGTCTTTGCTTGAAGAAAGTTTCATCACTTCCTTAAAAGCCCGAGGGTCTTTTATTTTCCCTATTGCCTCAAGAATCGTTGATATAAGCCACTTTTTTTCTTCATCTAAAATTTTCTTTTTTTCAATCTTCTTTAAAAGCCCCAAAAGAGCAGAGGTTGCATTCTTATCTCCTATATTTCCCAGAGCCTCACAGGCAGCACAGGTCACATTAATATGAGGGTCATCAAGAGCTGAAATAAGGTAAGGCAGAGCCTTAGCACTTCCAACATTTCCCATTATATCGCACACAAATTTCCTAACATCATTGTCTTTATCTTTAAGAAGAGGGGAAAGATGCTCTATTGCATCCTCACCTATCCCTTCAAGAATCTCACATGCTATATTGCGCAGATAAGCTTTTTCAGAACGCAAAAAAGGAACAACCTTCTGAACCACCTCCCTGCCGTCCATCCTGACAAGCGATTCTGCTGCCTTTTCTCTGACAGCATCAGACTCATCACATAAAAGCTCTACTAAAAAAGAAACCCCCTCTTTTTCCCCCATCTCTCCCAGAATATGTGCTGCCCACCTTCTATCCTCTTCATCTTTACTTTTTACCTTCTTTATAACCTCATGAAATTTTGGTGCAAAATTTCTATCATTCACTTTTTACCTCCCCTCATCTGTTACTGCCTCAACTATTGCCCTTGCCATTCCTGACAAATTCACAACTTTATCCACGCACCCTTTTTCAATGGCTGCTTTTGGCATGCCAAATATTATGGAAGATGTCTCATCCTGGGCTATAGTCTTCCCTCCTTTTTCTTTAACCTTCACCATTGCCTCTGCTCCATCTGAACCCATCCCCGTTAAAATAACACCCACAGTATTTTCACCATAAACCTCAGCTACAGAAGACATGGTAACATCCACAGAAGGGCGATGAAGGGTGTTGGATGGCTCCTTGCTCAGCCTTATAATTGCCCCTTTGCCAAGAGCCCTTTTAACAACCGTCATATGATAATCCCCTGGAGCAAGGTATCCTCTTCCATCTTCTACCACATCCCCTGCTTCTGCCTCTTTTATTTCAAGCTCACTTGCATTGTTAAGTCTTTCTGCAAAGGCACGGGTAAAGTTTGGGGGCATGTGCTGAACAATTAAAACAGCGGCTGGAAGGTCTTTTGGAAGACAAGGAACTATCTTCATTAAAGTTTGAGGTCCACCTGTTGATACTCCAATAACAACAGCTTTTCCAGATACAACACCCTTGCGTTCCACTTTCTTAAAAGAAGGCTTTGGTTTTTTCAGAAGGGGTTTAAAAGGAATTTTCCTGTCTATCTTGACAGAGGCGGCAGCTTTCACCTTATAAATTATCTCATCTTTTTGCCTGCCTATATCAAGAGATATTGTCCCTGATAGCTTGGGAATAAAATCAACTGCTCCAAGTTCAAGTGCTCTGAAGGTTTCATAAGCCCCCTCCTGAGTGAGCGAACTTATCATAACAACAGGTAAGGGATGGATAGACATAATGCGCCTCAAACAGGTAAGACCATCCATCACAGGCATATTTATATCAAGTGTCACCACATCAGGGTTTACCTCTTCAAGCTTTTCCAGGGCATCCTCTCCATTTCTTGCAATACCAACCACCTCAATCATGGGATCAGACTCAAGAATCTGCCTTATTGCCTTACGCATGAAGGCAGAATCATCAACAACCAAAACCTTTATTTTTCCTTTTCCTGCCTCCTGCAATTTTTTTCCTCCTTACAAAACTTTTACTTTCCTGCCAAATGTTTTCAAAAAAACCTTTCCTGTGTTAAGGTCAAATTCCATTGTTCGGGGAACTTTTCCCAGAACTTCCTCTCCAGCAATATTTATCCCCTGCTTTTGCAGGCAAAATCTTACTGCCTCAACATTTTCCCTGCCTATGTCAAAACTATCTGGCACACCGGGTGAAAGACCGAACATATCTGCACCACCTGCAATTTTGGCTACTATAAAACCCTCCCTTACTCCCATTTCCTTCATTCTTTCAATCATCAGAAAGATAGCAACATCTGCAAATCTTGCATCATTTTTTCTTTTATCTCCAAAACTTTTATAACTTGGCAAAGTTATATGGGCAAGCCCACCAATCCTCGACCACCCATCATAAAGAGCAACACCAACACAGGAGCCCAAGTTATGGGTAATAAGAACTGCAGGGGCTTTTGCAACATAAAATTCCCCAATCCCAATACTTATTATTTTCTTCTTCACTTAAAAATTCTGTTTCAAAAATTGCCTGAAAAAAATCTTTAAATCTTCTGATAAAAACAATCTCCTATCACCTTAAAACCAAATTCCTCTGGATTGAGTATCTTTTCTGTCCCCCCGGTAAAGAGGACACCGCCTTTTTTTAAAGCACCATGAAGTTTTCTTATTAAGGTATCCTTGGCATCTTCCTCCAGATAGATAATCATATTACGACAGAGTATAAGCCAGAAAAATTCTCTGGGAAATTCATCCTTTAAAAGATTCATTTTTTTAAACTTCACTCTTTTTCTTATATTCTCTTTAATCTTGAACTTCCCCTCACACTGAACAAAAAACCTCCTTAATCTCTGCGGAGAAACATTTCTCAGATGGATTTCATTATAAATACCAAGTTCTGCTTTTTTTAAAGCAGCCTCATCTATATCCGTAGCAAGAATTCTCACCTTCACCTGAGGGCATTTCTCTTCAAGGATAATAGCTACAGAATAAGGTTCCTCACCCCCAGCGCAGGCTGCACTCCATATCCTGAGATTGGAAGTTTTTCTTAGAAGACCGGGAATTATTCTTTTTTCCAGCTCCTTAAATTGGTCCGGGTCACGAAAAAATTCAGAAAAATTTATGGTGATGTAGTCTAAAAATTTTCTGTAGTCTGCAGGATTTTTTTCTAAGAAACGCCAGTATTCTCTCAAAGTTGAAAAGCCCATTTTTTTGCTCAACTCCTTTATCCTGCGCCGCATCTGACGAGGTTTATAGGCATCAAGGTTAATCCCGCTTTTTTTTAGAAGCCTCTTTTTCAAAAATTCGTAATCTGCCTCAAAAGAAGTCTCTTTCTCATTTATATTCATCTTTCCCCAGCAACTTAAGATTCTTTTTTGCTATTTCAAAATCAGGGTTTATAGAGAGAGCAATTTTAAACTCCTCCACAGCTTTTTTGTAATTTCCCTGTTTGTAATAAACAATACCGAGGATGTTATGTGCCTCGGCATCCTCTGGATTAAGCTCAAGAGCTTTTTTATACTCCTGGATAGCCTCCTGCAAAAGTCCCTTGGCTTCCAGGACAAGCCCTAAGTTGTAGTGAATCTCGGATCTTTCTGGATTTAGCTCCAGAGCTTTTCTGA
Organism: Candidatus Aerophobota bacterium; assembly: GCA_021160545.1. GTDB lineage: Bacteria > Aerophobota > Aerophobia > Aerophobales > B3-G15 > CBFDTW01. Next base: position 7,556 of record JAGHCI010000055.1, read on the forward strand.
ATTCTTTTATCGCCTCATCATACTCCCCTCTCTGATAATAATTCAAGCCACTCCTCATGTATTGAGAAACATCAGGGACAAGATATTCCACCATTTTCACAATTTCCTCAAACACCGCCTCCTTCCCCGCATCCTTGATAACCTCAACAAGATTTATCCTGAAAGAACTATCTTTTCTCATCTTTAACTATCTCCATGGCAAGCTCTTTGTAGGCTAAGGCTCCACTGCAGTGTGGGTCATAAGATATTACAGGAAGTCCAAACCCTGGAGCCTCTGCTAACCTGGTGCTTACAGGGATTACTGTGTTAAAAATCTCCCTCTGAAAATTTTTCCTCAATTCACTCAATACAATCTGACTTATCCTTGTTCTTGCGTCATACATGGTAGCAAGCACTCTCACTTTACATAAATCAGGTCCAATTTTTTCTCTTACTATATTCACCATATTCAACAGCAAACTCATCCCTCTTAAGGCATAAAACTGAGTTTGCACCGGAATAATAATCCTGGAAGCTGAAGTAATAGCATTTAAAGTTAACACCCCAAGAGAGGGAGGAGTATCTATAAAAATGTAGTCAAATTCTGAAAGCACAGGACCTAATTTGTTTTTTAAAACTAACCCTCCCCCTTTTTGTCTGCGAAGTTTTACCTCAACCTCAACGAGAGGGGAACTTGAGGGTATAATGTAAAGATTTTTTACCTTTGTTGCACAAATAACTTCCCTCAAATCATCAACAAAACCTGACAAAACATCCTTTACTGTGAATTTGAAAAACCCGGATTTAATCCCCAGTCCAGCTGTAGCACCTGCCTGAGGGTCAAGGTCAACAAGGAGCACTTTTTTCTTTTGAAAAGCAACACAGGCAGATAAGTTTACACTGGTTGTGGTTTTTCCACATCCTCCCTTGGGATTTGCAACAGCAATAACTTCAGCTTCCACCTTTCCTTCTCCAGCTCAGCATCACTTTTTACCTTTTACCTCACTTTTTTTACTCTCCTTCACCTCTTTTTTTGCCTCAGCTTTTTCAAGCTCCACCTTTTCCTGTTTTATTTCTCCTTTCTGAGGAGGCAAACTCTCTTTTTTCTCTTTTTCTGTCTCATCCTTTCTGACAGTTAAAATCTCCTCTAAATTAAGAAGAATAAGAAGTCTTTTTCCATCATTGAGCTTACCTATTCCCCGAATGTATCTTGCCTCAATGCCTGCAACAATAGGAGGAGGAGGTTCAATTGAGGTTTTAGGAAGACGTGTAACCTCAGAAACAGAGTCAACTATTATCCCTGTTGTTTTACCATTAACATTGGTAACCACAATCCTTGTAGCACTGGTCTTTTCAGTAGCCTCAAGTTCAAATCTTTTGCGAAGGTCAATTACAGGAAGAATGTTTCCCCTTAGATTTATCACTCCTTCCACAAAGAAAGGTGCCTGAGGAACCCTTGTAATCTCGGGAATTCTGATGATTTCCTGCACTTCCTCAATGTTTACCCCAAATTCCTCATTTTCTATCTTGAAACTTACAAGCTGTTCTTCTTCTGCCATTTTCTTTCCCTCCTTTTTTTCCTTCTCACTCTCACCTTTTTCAGCTTTGCTTAATTGGGAAAGTGTCTTTTTCTCTGAACTTGTAAGAAGCTTGTGTAGATTTAAGAGAAGGAGAAGCCTTTTACCATCTTCCATTTTACCTATTCCCTGAAGGTGATCGCTGTCAAAACCGGAGAGGATAGGAGGTGGCGGTTCAATAGCATCCTTGGACAGACGAAGAACTTCAGAAACAGAGTCAACCACCATCCCTGTAGCTATCCCGTCTATGTTCACCACTATGATACGCTGAGAATCTGTCTTTTTAATATTTTCCAGGGCAAATCTTTTCCTGAGGGAAATGATGGGAAGAACGTTTCCTCTTAAATTTATAACTCCCTCTACGAATTCTGGAGCCTTGGGGACTTTTGTGATTTCAGGCACTCGAATTATCTCCTGAACTTCGGAAATTCCCACTGCATATTCTTCCTCTCCCAATCTAAAACCTACAAATTGAGCCTCATCTGAAATACCTCTCTCATCCATTTTACCTTCCTCTATCTTACTATTTTTTTGAGAAGTAGATTTTAAATTCTTTGAAAACTCCTCCATTCCCTCTATAGCCAGAAATTTCTGGAGGTTAAGCAGGTTAATAAGGCGTCCCTGTTTTTCCCGCTTACCTATTCCCTCCAGATACTCGGCTGCTGCTCCGATAAGTGAAGGGACAGGCTCAATTGTATCCTCGGATAAGCGAAGAACTTCAGATACCGAATCAACAATTATTCCAGTCATTTTACCCCCGATATTCACCACTAAGATTCGGTTTGAATCTGTCCATTCTTTCAGCTCCAGATTAAAGCGCCGACGGGAATCAATTATGGGAAGAACATTTCCTCTTAAATTTATAACTCCCTCCACAAATTCCGGAGTCTTGGGGACTTTTGTGA
>JAGHCI010000029.1:0-5166 GCA_021160545.1 Candidatus Aerophobota bacterium
ATTTTTTAATATTACTTTTTAAGGTGAGCTATATAATTCTTGGAAGAACATCTCCCCCGTAGTTTATCACTCCTACCTTAGCGTCTTTTCCCTGTGTTTTAAAAGCAATATCCAGGGCTTCCTCCAGAGTTTGGGCATGTTTAAATCCAATTTTCTCTTTATCCTCTACAGACATTCCTTCTGATACGCATATTACCTCTCTGGAGTGTTCCATTATCCTTGCGTGCTGGAGTAAAGTGGAGGCACATACAAGGTCATCGAATTTATCTTCCTCTACCATCTTTTTTAATTCACTATAAGACCTGCTGGCATATTCTCCCATCTCTGAGTGTGTAGGCGATATACCATCAGGGAAATGAGCTATTATGATGGATGTTCCACCTTTTTTTAGACCTTGCTGGGCGTAGGAGAGAGGTTTAACACCTTGCCAGTAGTCTATATCTGCAGGATAGGCACTTACTATAACGATGTCAGCGAGACCAGGAATCCCCCGCTCATAAATTCTTTTTGCTATCTTTACACCTTCTCTGTGAGCTTTAACCTGGTTGCCAGAGACGACTTTCACTATCTCCTTTTTGTCATTTAAAACCACATTTACGATAAAATTTAATCCTACTGCCTCTGCCACTTTCTCTATTTCGTGTCTTACTTCATTTTCCACGTCACCCACGAGTTTTAAAAACATATCTTTTTTCATCGGGATAAGATGAGTTTTTCCTGTGGTTTCCCAGGAACATATCCCGGGCTGTATTGCTTTTCCACCTCCTCCATATCCTGCGAGGCAGTGGGGAACAATACTTCCTGTGGCTATTAAGAGATCAGCTTCTTTGGCAAGTTTATTTACTTCAATTGGAATTCCACTTGGGGTTGATCCTATTTTAACAAGGTTATTTTTATCTTTCCACTCGTGATTTAAAACTTTAATTCTCTCTGTAACCTCTTTTCCAAAGCAGTTCTCTATTTCCTCCTCTGTCATGTATCTATGAGTGCCAAGAGAGATAAGACCTGTTATGTCCTTGTCGGGGATACCACATCTATTTAGCTCATCAAGTATAACAGGGAATATTCTCTCTCTTGGAGTGGGTCTTGTGATGTCATCACCTATAATAACCACCTTCATTCCTTTTCTTACCAGCTCAGAAAGAGGAAGTGAAGATATGGGATTTTCCAGTGACTTCATTATTGCCTCTTTTTCGTTCTTTACTCCAGGAAGGTCCTCTGGCTTTATGCTATACAAAAGATTCTCCTGAGGGATTTTTACCTCAACCTCACCATCTTTGTATCTTAGCTTTAACTTTTTGTCCATTTGCCTTTCTCCTTATTGAAGCTTATTTTGTATATTTTATATTATAAAGGATGCAAATTTATGTCAATCACGAAACCTTTGACAAAAAACTCGTGAAGATATATAAATTGTACAAAAATGGAGTGGATAGAAAATGAAAAAATCTTATCAAATTATTGCGAGTATGCTTTTTGTTCTTTCCTTGCTTTTGTATCCGGGTGTAAAGGCGAAAGCCGGTATTGAAGAAGCAAGAGCTTACATAAACCAGGGAAAATTTAATGAGGCTGTTGAGGAATTAGAAAAAATAATATCCTTCAACCCAACCTCAGGAGAAGCACATCTTCTTCTTGCTAGAATCTACAGTAAAAAAGCAAAACTATTTTTGGAGAAGGCTATTAAAGAATATACCGAAGCCTTTGCTGATAAAAAGACAAATTTTGATGCTCGGAAAGAGCTTTCACAACTTTTAATTGAGACAGGAGAATATAAGAAAGCAATAAGTGTGCTTTCACCTTTAGAAAAGGAAGGATTCCCTGAGTTTGAAATTTTGAAACTTTTAGGTATTGCTTACTTCAAGGAAGGTAGGTTAACCGATGCTCTTTTGAGATTAGAGAAGGCTCAAAAGTTAAATCCAGATGATTCTGAGCTTCTTTTTTATCTTGCCCGGACTTATGAAGAGAAAAAGCTTTTTGATGAAGCTCTCACATCTTACAACAGGATTATTTTGCTTGGTGAGGATAAATCTCTTTCTGAAGCGGCAAAGGAAAGAATAAAGCATATAAACCAGGAAAGAGCAGGATTAACAGTGGAAGGTATTGAGGATGAGGAGGTAAAAAAATTAGTGCTTACCTCTCCTGGAGTAGAAGAATACCCGGAGGCAGGAGCAATAATACTTTTAAATGAACATGAGTACTTAATTAAAAAAGATAACACCATGGTGGAAAATATTCACAGACTCATTAAAATTCCTAACGTAAGAGGAAGAGAAAAATACGGAGAAATTAACATCGATTATGATTCCACTTATCAAATGGTAAATGTTGAGATTGCACGAACAATCAAACCTGATGGCAGTATAGTGGAGGTGGGGAAAAAAGATATAAAAGATATAGACAGATGGGCAGGTTTTCCTCTTTACAGCAATGCAAAAGTGAAAGTCATTTCTATGCCGGAGGTTGTAGAAGGTTCCGTGATTGAGTATAAGGCCTCTATTTTTACAAGTAAGTTGATAAATGAGGATGACTTTGAATTTCGCTTTGGTATAAGGTATTTTGAACCCTGTCTTCATCACAGGCTAAGGGTTATTTTGCCCAGAGAAAGAAAAATTAATATCCATTATGTAAGGATAAACAGGGAACCGGAGATTAAGCAAAAAGGAGACTTTTTAGTATATGAGTGGAAAATTGATAATGTTCCTGAAATAATCTCTGAACCCAATATGCCTCCCTGGGCGGATATTTCCCCCTTTATAATGGTTTCTTCTTTTAAAAGTTGGGAGGAGTTTTCCTCCTGGTGGAGAAATTTAAGTAGAGGGCAGGCAGAGCCCACACCTGAGATAAAAGATGCTGTGAAAAAAATAACGCAGGGGAAACTAACTTTAAGAGAAAAGGCAAGAGCTATTTACAATTGGGTTGTAACCAACATAAGGTATGTGGGGCTTGAATTTGGTATAGCAGGATTCAAACCTCATTCAGCACAGGAAGTTTTTAACAACAAATATGGTGATTGTAAAGATAAGGCCACCCTTCTTATAGCAATGTATAAAGCAGCGGGAATACCTGCCTTCTATGCTCTTGTGGGAACAAGGGAAATGGGAAAACTGGAAAAAGAGATACCAATGTCTCAGTTCAACCATGCTATTGTGGTAGCAAAAATAGGTGATGAGCTTATATGGCTTGATCCTACCTGTGAAGTTGCCTCCTTTGGTGAGATTCCTGGAGATGATCAGGAAAAGCTTGCACTTGTCTTTTTTGAAGATAAAGCAAAGTTTTTAAAGGTTCCTCTAAAAAATCCTGAGGAAAATGCTATAAAAACTTCTATGTTAATAAATATAAATCCTGATAGAAGTATTAATGTTAAAATGAACATTAAAACCTTTGGACAAAGCGAAATGCAGATGAGGTCTTTTAAATATTTAAAACCCGCAAGACGCAAGCAAATAGTGGAGGATTGGATAAATTCAATAGCACCTGGTGCAAAATTAAAAGAATTCAAGTTCACAAACCTTGATAATCTTGATATTCCGGTAGAATTAGACATTGAATTTTCCGCTCCTGATTATCTTAAAAAAGCAGGGGATGTTCTGTTATTTTCCATTCCCGGCATTCAAATAGATGCGGGTCTTGTTGGAAAAGAAGAAAGGAATTATCCTGTTGTCTTTTCAACAACTTATCTTTCTGTAGATAAAGTGGAAGTCTTACTCCCCTCTCAGTTTCAGGTTCAGTTTTTACCTGAAGAGATTGAGCTTAAGCTTCCCTATATTTACTTCAGGTCAGAGTATAAAAGTGAAGATAGAAAAATTTTCTATGAGAGCATATTAAAAAGGAATACAACAGAAATAGAGGTATATGAGTATAAAAGTTTCAAAGAATTTATGGAAAAAGCCTCAAGAAAGTCCCAGGAAAAAATTATTTTAAGAGAAAAAATTTAGCTTTTTCTTTGCAAATCAGTATTTAGCAAAATTTTTACCTCTTCCTGCAAGACGGTAGGAAGGTATGATAACCTTCCTTTCTCCGATCTTACCGATGTAACCTATGCGAAAAGTTTTAAATTTATGTTTTTTACCTATTTCAATAACATCTTCCATCTCCTCTTCGGCAACAATAACGCAAAATCCTATCCCCATATTGAATACACTGAACATCTCCTCGGGTGGAATATTACCTGTTTTCTGGATGAGGGAGAAAACAGGTAAAGGTGCAGGGAGATTATCTAAAATACAGGTTACAGGTGTGGCTACCCTTGTAAGGTTTAGGAGACCACCCCCTGTTATATGAATGAGCGCTTTTATATTTATTCCTTTTTCTATCATTTCGATAACAGGTGCAACATAAATTAAAGTTGGTTCAAGAAGCTCTTCTCCCAGAGTTCTTCCCAAATCAGAGATATAGGTTTCAACCTTCAACTTTGCTTTTTCCAGGAGTACTTTTCTTGCCAAGGTAAATCCATTGCTATGAAGCCCACTACTTGCAAAACCTACTATTACATCTTTTTCCTTTATCCCTTTGCCAATTATTATCTTGTCAAGTTCTACAAGACCTACTGCTGTTCCGACAAGGTCAAATTCATACCCCTTTTTTTCTCCTTTTATCATCTCTCTGACCTGTGCAATTTCTCCCCCAGGTATGTTAATTCTCGCAGCTTTTGCTCCTTCATAAAGACCTTTCCCAATTTGTTCCAGGAGCTCAGGTTCCGGATTTGCAACTGCAAGATAGTCCACCATTGAGATAGGTTCTGCTCCAACACAGAGAATGTCGTTCACATTCATAGCAACACAATCTATTCCTACCGTATCATATTTTCCCATTAATTGGGCAATGAGAATTTTGGTTCCCACGCCATCTGTGGATATAGCAAGGCCTCTACCAAACCCGATGTCAATTATGTTAGCAAAGTAGCCAATTTCAAGTTTAACAGAACCCTGTTTTTCCCTTAAATTAAATGTCTTTTCTGTCCATTTTTTAAGTTTTTCCAAACTTAAATCTTCCTTTTCTACATCCACACCCACTTTTTTATAGCTTAACTTTTCTTCCTGCATCTTTATTTGCCCTTTAGGTTTATGTTTTTTAAAATTTCACTCGGACTGTTCTGTCTTTATCATCCCCTCAATGTACAGAGGGATTCCTTTTTCTGCTCTTTCTTTCTCCCACCATGTTAATATC
>JAGHCI010000017.1:0-3050 GCA_021160545.1 Candidatus Aerophobota bacterium
ATTGAATCCATGTCGGAAGAGGCAAAAGATTTAAATAGCATCGTAAATTATCTTAAAGAATCAGAAAGCCATTATCTTCGTGAAGAAAATGTTCTCTTTCCTTACCTTGAAAAACACGGTGTAACCCAACCTCCTGTAATTATGTGGATGGAACATGATAAGATAAGAGAGATTAAAAAAGAAATTTACAGGATTTTCGACCTCTGGGAAGAGATGAATTTCAAGGATTTTTCAGGTAAACTGGAAGAAAAAGCGCTTCTTCTTCAGGAGACACTCTCAAACCATTTTTACAAGGAAAACAAAATTCTTTTTCCTACTGCCCTAAAGGTTATAGAAGAAAAAGAGTGGGAGGGGGTAAGAGAAGGATTTGATGAGCTTGGATATTGTTGTTTTACACCTGAGGATGCTAAGGTTCCTTTGCAAAAGAAAAAAGCGAAAGCAAAAGCTGGGATAAAGGAAAAGGATAAAATTTTGTTTGAAACAGGGGAACTTTCGAGAAAGGAAATTGAGGCTATTTTTAACAATCTGCCAGTTGATATAACTTTTGTGGATAGAGAGGATAAGGTTAGATATTTTAGCCAGACAAAAGATAGGGTCTTTACAAGAACAAAGGCTATAATTGGAAGAGAAGTTCAAAAGTGTCATCCACAAAAGAGTGTCCATATAGTTAATAAAATTCTTGAGGATTTTAAAAGCGGAAAAAGAGATGTGGCAGAGTTCTGGATTAATCTTGGAGAAAGGCTTATCTACATCAGATATTTTGCTGTGAAAGATAGAAGAGGGGATTATCTTGGATGCGTGGAAGTTACCCAGGATATAACAGAGATAAAAAAGATAGAAGGCGAAAGAAGAATATATGAGGAGGAAAGGTGATCTAATTTAAGCTCTTAGATTTTTTGCTGCTTTTTCAGGAGGCATGTAATTTATATAGAATCCTGCTCCCCATTCAAATCCAGCAATTACCGTAAGGCGAGGTATAATTTCAAGGTGCCAGTGATAATAACTCAAATTCTGTCTGGAGGAAGGACAGGTGTGTATAAGGTAGTTGTAAGGGAGGTGGGGAACGATTCTGTTAAGATTTTTAATGCAATTTTTCAGCATTCTTGCAAAACTTTTGATCTCTTTCTGGTTTATTTCTCTGAAGTCACAGGTATGTCTCTTAGGTAAAATGGTCATCTCATAGGGAAAACGAGAGGCAAAGGGGCAAAAACTTATAAAATATTCATCTTCCCACAGAAGCCTTTCCTCCATACTTATTTCCTGTCTTATCATATCACAAAAAACACATTTTTCCTTATCATTGAAATACTTCCTTGAGCCTTCAAGCTCCTCCTCCACTCTTTTGGGAACAACAGGAGTAGCAATTATTTGGGAGTGGGAGTGATTAAGAGAGGCTCCGGCTTCCTTGCCTTTGTTTTTAAATACAAGCACGTATTCAAATCGGGCATCCTTCGTAAGCTCTATCATTCTTTGCCGGTATACTTTTATTACCTCTTCTGCTACTTTTAAATCTGAGGATACTAATATATCTTCAATATGCTTGGGTGTCTCAACTATTACCTCATGTGCACCAACTCCACTCATCATTTCATATATCCCTTCCTCCTTTTTGTTTAACTTACTTTCCATCCTTAGAGCTGGGAATTTATTGGGTACGACTCTTATCCGCCATCCAGGAGTATCAGGTTTTGTTCCATTTTTCCGATAGGAGAAAATTTCAGGAGGAGTTATAGTTTCATTTCCTTCGCAAAAAGGACACCCCTCCTTTTTTATTTCAGGGAATTCTTCAAAAGAAAAATCTGAGGGTCTTTTCCCCCTCTCAGGAGAAATAATTACCCATCTTCCACTTACAGGGTCTTTTCTTAATTCAGTCATTTTAAATTTTAAGTTTGCGCATTTAACTCAACATATAATATAGATTTAGCTTTTTTTGTCAAAACCTCTTCTGAATTTATTTCTTGACGAAGGTAGATTTTTGAAATATGCTGGATAGGAAAGATAGCACCTGAAACTCAGGCGCCAGAAACCCTGATAAAAGGATTTAATAACTTATAAAGGAGAGTTATAAATGACCTCGCGAGAACGGGTAAGGAAAGCAATAAATCATCAAATACCTGACAGAATCCCCCTTGATTTAGGCTCAACTCTTGTGACAGGAATTCAGGCAAGCACTTATGCCAGGTTAAGGAAGGCACTCTTGCTTGAAGAAAAGCCTGTAAAAATAGCCGATCCCTTCCAGATGCTTGCAGAGGTTGACATGGAGGTAAGAGAAAAGTTAGGAATAGACACCATAGGTCTTTGGCTTCCCACCAACATATTTGGGTTCAAAAATGAAAACTGGAAACCCTGGAGACTTTTTGATGGGACAGAAGTCCTTGTTCCAGGGAGGTTTATGACAACAGAAGATGATAAAGGGAATATTTACATTTATCCCCAGGGGGATACGTCAGCTCCTCCCTGTGCAAAGATGCCAAAAGGTGGCTATTATTTTGATGTTATTGTTCGTCAGGAACCTGTTGATGAGAAAAAATTAAATCCAGAAGAGTGGGTAAGACAACAATGTTCCGTGTTTTCAGAGGAAACACTAAGGTATCTTGAAAAAATGGCAGATAAGCTGTATGAAAATACAAACCTTTGTATTGTGGGTGAATTCATAGATGCAAGTTTTGGAGATATAGCTCTTGTCCCAGGTCCGCATATTAAATATCCCAGGGGAATAAGAGATCCCAAACTCTGGTATATGGCTCATATAGAATATCCTTCCTATATTAAAGAAATTTTTGAACTTCAATGTGAGATAGCTCTGAAAAATCTTGAACTTTCCTATGAGGCAGTGGGTGACAAAATAGATGTTATAATGCTAAGTGGCACAGACTTTGGCACTCAAAATGGTACTTTTATATCTCCTGATATGTATCGTGAGTTTTACAAGCCCTTTCACAAGAAGGTCAATGACTGGGTTCATCAGCACACATCCTGGAAGACTTTTTACCACAGCTGTGGCTCCATAGTTGAGTTTCTTGATGATTTTGTTGAGGCAGGAGTTGATA
>JAGHCI010000139.1:0-2686 GCA_021160545.1 Candidatus Aerophobota bacterium
CCCTTGCCTTTACGAGGTTTTCTTTTGCCTCGTCAAGGTCTTTCTCGCTTTTACCTTCTTTTTTAAGAAGAGTTAAAAGTTCTGGGTTTTTTTTAAAAATGTTAATAAGCTCTACTACCGATTTAATAAAACGATCCCTTTCCTTCTTTAATTTAATTGCAATTTTCCTCTCCTCCTCTGGTGAAAGAAGAGGAGTCTTGCTTATCCCCTTAAAATAATCACTTAGAGAGGATATTTTTCCCTCCCCTCCCTCCTGTATCTGCTCTTGGTCGTATTCTGTCAATATCTCTCCTTTCATTTTTTTCTAAATTCTCCAGATCCTTGATAAGAATTTGAGAATTAATCCTTCTTTCATCAATATGAATTGAAAAGTAAATGTCAAGTAGGTCGTTTATTTGTCTTATCACAGGTTTTATCCTTTTAATGTCAAGATTGCCTGTTTTGTCTTCAAGAAACCTGCTTATCTCCATCGCAGCTATCCTGGAAATTCCTATTACGTTTTGTTCTTTTCTCTGGCAACTCTGACATAGGATTCCTCCTCTTGCCGGAGCAAAATAAAGAGAATCCAGCGTATGCACGTCTTTTCCACATTCAACACATCTTTTAAGTTGAGGTCTGTATCCCAATATATGCAGAAGCTTGAGTTTGAAAGAGCAAATGGAAGAATAGAATTTGCTTTTTTTCTCTCTTTCAATTGATAGAAAAGTCTTTACCAGAAGGTAAAAAAGCTTCTTATTTTTTTCCTCCCCCCTTAGAGAGAGAAGAGCAACTTCGGATATATATGAGGCATAAGCGAACCTTAAAATATCACTTCTTATTTCAGGAAAAAGATACCTTATTTTACAGTCAGTAATAATTCCAAGGCTTTCTGGTTTTTTTCTGTAGATTAAAATATCTACAAGAGAGGGAAATTGAACTGCCACGGAAAATCTGCTTTTTATTTTCCGTGCCCCCTTCGCCACTGCCTCAATTATCCCGTAATCCTTTGTGTAGAATGTAACTATTCTGTCCTGTTCTGATAAGTCAATATTTTTAAGAACAATACCACAGCTTTTTATAAAATTCATAAGGCACCAAGCTTTTAAAATATAGCAGAAAAGAAATACAAGGTCAAGAATTAGGGGTTCAGGATAATTTAACAAGTTATTCAGATTACTCAAAAGGAAGAGTGAAAATAAAGTTAGCCCATTTCCCCTCTTCAGATTCTGCCCAGATTTTTCCTCCATGCTTTTCAATAATTTCCTTTGTGATAAAAAGACCAAGTCCACTTCCTTTTTCTCTTCTCAGTTTCTCTGCACCGAGCCTTGCAAATTTGGTAAAAAGTTTCCCTAATTCATCTTTTGAAATTCCTTCACCTTCATTCCAGACATTAATTCGCCAGTAATTTTCTCCTTTTGTTGCTCCGATCTTTATCCTCCCCTTTTTTCTTCCATATTTTATGGCATTGCTCAAAAGATTTTCCATTACTATTTTTAGAAGATCAGGATCTGCCTGAAGTATGAGGGAATCAGGTAAATTAACTTCAAGAAAAATTTCAGCTGATTCAACTTCTCCCTTAAATTCCTCCAGCACGGGATTAAGAATATCTTCCTTAAAGTTTACCCTCTGTTTTTGAACTCTAAGCTCACCCCTTTCTATCCTGCTCAAATCAAGGTAATTTTTTACCATTACATTAAGTCTCTCAGCATTTCGCAAAAGTATCTCCACCATCTTTTTTTGTCCCGGATTAAGTTTGCCGACCACCTCACCTTTCAAATTATAAGCACCACCCATTATAACTCCCAAACGATTTTTAATCTCATGGGTCACAAAACCTAAAATTTCCATGTAGTTGCGGTTTGTCTGTTGTAGTTGCGCGTTTATGCTTCTGAGCTCTGTCTCCCTTTTGTGGAGGGCGGCTGCCATTTTATTAAAATTATCTGCCAGGATCTGAATTTCCCTGTAGGGAAGTTGCTCAATGCTTGGATATTTTTTCTCTGTATCCAAAATTTTTTTTATCTTTCCTCTGGCGATAAGCTCGGCTGCCTTTGCTAATCTTTTCACAGGCTGGGAAAGACCTCTTGAAAGAAAATAAGAGATAATAAGAACAGCTACAATTCCCCCGATTATCAAAGGAAGAAAGGTGAAAAGCAGCCTGTTTCTTATGTCAAGATATAGGTCCTCAAGGATACCAACGTAAAGCATACCCACTATGCTTCCGTCTACTGCATGTATAGGTTCATAGGCAGAAATATACCAGCTGTTTACAACAAAGGCTCTGTCAAGCCATCTTTCACCTTTTCTCAGGACTTTCTCATAAACCTCTTCAGATACTCTTGTACCAATAGCGCGCGTCCCGTTCTCCTCCATTACATTTGTGGCTATTCTTACATCCTCAAGAAATATAGTGACAGTTCCAAGAGGTTTCCTCTTGTATTCTCTTTCTTCAAAAACCATATCCCTTATATAATCAACTAATCGGTAGTTTCTGTTTAAAAGATTTCCTCCATATAAAGCACCAATCACCTCTCCAGAATCTCCAACAACAGGAACAGCAACAAGCATACACATCCCCAGAGTCTGGACCTTTTCAGTACGAGGCTTGGCACGAGGGGTGGGCTTAAGTTCGATTCTGGCTTTTTCAACTAAACTTTCACCCTCAAGCTTAAGCTTATCGGGAGGAAAAACAAAAATTCCAGAGGAAATC
>JAGHCI010000078.1:0-10338 GCA_021160545.1 Candidatus Aerophobota bacterium
CCTGCAAACTCTCTTACTCTGGGATCATTTTTCTCCCAGGCTCTCCAGGGAACACCGTAATTTTCATAACTTACAGCATCCACCACTTTTCCGTGAGAGTTTATAAGCTTTACCTCATCGGAGAAATTATCAAGAAGTTCCTTTCCTATTGTCTTTCCCGGCATTTTTATAACAACATTAAAAATAACCCAGTACCCTTGCGGAAAAACAAACCCAAATATTTTTCTCTCCCTGAGAGATGTTTTTATCTTCCAGCCGGTGCAGGAGATTTTTTCAGGATAAGGGTTGTAAAGTTCCACCCATTCTATCTGTATCTCTATTTTAACCTCTGCATCACCTTCAGCAAAGGCAGGTTTTTCTTTAAACAAACCAAAAAGAGTAAAACCTGAAGGCTTTTTCTTTTTTAAATTATGCAGTCTTGTGTATTTTTCCAGTATCCTCTCAACTGCCTTTTCAAGCTCCTTTTCTCCTTTTGAGGCAGCATCATCTATAACCTCGTCAATAAAAGGGACATCTTTTTTCACCTTTTCCTTTAATTTTCTTTTAACCTCCTCTTTTGCCTTATCCTTAAGATACCTCACACCCCCTTTTGCAAGGTCAATACAGGCTGCAACAACAGAAGTGGTGAAATTTGGCATGACTTCATTAATGTATGGTGTTTTCTCAATTCCATATTTTCCATTAAATTCTGTTGGATCATTATCCTCATCCCTGAAATCAACAATATTTACAGCAATCTGAGAGGCTCTGCTGTCGGAAAATCCTGCCTTTTTTAAGGCAAGAAAAATTTGCCGGGGCGGGGCACAGTTTATATTCACCCTTAAACTTCCATCCCTGTCTATGTTTTTGTCATAGGAGAAAATAGTTACCCTGTCTTTAATCTCATTAAAGGTATAATCGCCAATCCAGGGAACAGTTCTTAGCTGTTGCACTGTCTCAAAAGGATTATCATCTCCAGAAGGATTTTCGGGGCAGAACTCATCAGGCTCATCAATCCCCTCTTTTTCCTCATCAACCTCCCCATCTGCATCATTGTCTATTCCGTCTTTTGAGATAAATTCTGCATCCCCATCATCATCAACACCCTTTCTACCGGGCGCACCATCTTCCCCCAGGCGGTACTGGATAATAGCCTTTGCTTTATTCTCATTTAATCCTTTAAGAGAAGAAAGGTTAAGCTCATAAGGGCTGTATCCCTCATTAAAGGAGCCATCCCCTGCAACATTTATGTTAATTTTTGATGCTTCATCAACTATCCCCACGTCCTTAATCTCTCCATCATCTGATAAAAGCTTTACATCATAATACCCCTCTCCGAGATCTTCCTTAAATCCCTTTGCCCAGTCCTCATAAAGGTCATCGTAATGATTTTTATCATTTTTAAGTTCGGCAATTGCTCTTTCTATCCCCGCCCAGGCAAGATACTCTGCCTTTATTGCATCACAGAAATTAAGTGTTGCCTCATTTTCAAGTTTTATTCTGTAAAGAAGGCTCAGAGAAAAAATTCCAATAGTTGCCAGAATAAAAAAGACAATAGCAACACTTATCTGACCTTTCTGGCTGAAAAAACCTTTAAAATAGTCCCGCATTTCTTCCTTTAAGATAAAAAATAAAAGGCTTGTCCATTCGACAGGAAAGACAAGCCTTTACTAAAATACCAGGACCTAAAGATAGCTTCGGCAGCCTGGCTATCGCCCACCTTAAAGGCAGGTGACCCATGACTTTGCGCCCCATCCTCTCGAATGGTTTGCCCTTTCGGCTATCCTGTAAACAACCTTAAATTAAACAAATTAAAATACACACCTTACACTAAATAAATTCACTTTTCATTTCTCCTCCCAGTAAGTAACCTCATACCTTGAAGCCCAGGAGGGTGAAAAATCGCTATTGTTCTGCAATGCCTCATCATAGTGAATTTTACCATGAGGTCCAATCTCTATGCTGTTTGCCACCACCGCCCCATACAAAACTGCACTTTCCTCATCCTTTGCCCCTTTTATCTGAACATGTGCCCAAGGAGCGTATACTACACCACAGAAAGCTGCATTACCCTGAATCATGATATTTGAGGTATTCTGTGTGCCGTATATTCTAAGCGCAGAAGGGTCCTCGTTTTGATTCACCATACCGTTTCCTGCCACTTTCATGTTACCCTCAACGTAAAACTCGGCTGTGCACCCTGTGGCAATTCTGATTTCTCCGTTACCTGTAATATCAAGGTCATTTACCCTGACATCTCCTGCAACATAAATTGTGACAGGGGCATTAATCTCTAAGACACCGTTACCTGATACAGATATAGAACCAACCCAGTAGGTGCCAGGATTATCTATCCTGAAAACATTATTTCCTGAAACGCTAATCCCATCGTAGCTATAATCAAAGCTCGCGGGAGTTGCAGGTTGGACAAGCTCTGCATTTGCACTTAAAACCACCTCACCGAATATCATGCTGCTATCATCCAGCTGGATTGAGTTTGGATCAGCAGAATTTGTTCCCACCAAGGCACCGGAATTTGCATAGGTATACCCTGAAACTTCATCTTTATTTACAGCCTGGTCTTCGTAGCTTCCCAGAGTGGAATTGTAACTGTCAACATAAGAGTCATTAAGCACAATTGGACCATTATCGGCAAACAAAAGGTAATCAAAAAGACTTAACTTGTGAGAGTCTGCGGTAACCTCCACTTTGCGGGTAACATGACCCGGGATAGCTATTCCCGGTGAATAGCCACTTGCCTGAATTATCGCTTCATCTCCAGAAATGGTCGTTGTATACATACACTCTCCTACCCCTTCTATGGTAATTTTTTTATCATCTCCAGCTATAGCAGAGGAAAAGTCATTGTTAAGCTCCCACACAGCCTTTTCCACACCTGCCTCTGCCAGGTTTAAAGCCTGAAGTGAACGGTAGGACCTTTCCACATTTCTTCTCTCGGCGACAATACTTCCCCAGAAAACACTTAAAAGAAGGGCAAGAACTGTTGCAACAACGAGGGATAAAACAACCACAAAACCCTCATTTTTTTTCATTTTCACCACCTTCCTTCTTTATTCTTCTGGTTTCCAATTTCTCATTGTAGCCTGGGAGGTGAGTGTCTTGGTGGCATCATTCTGCGACTTGAGGATTACAGTGACGGTTGGTCCGCTAATAGAAACAGCCTCAAAAGAAACAGAGGCTATCTTTCTGGGTAATTCAGCATCATACTTCCGGGTAAGGTAACCACCGCTGAAGGCGTAGTCAATGTTAACACCTCCACTCTCTTGGGGAAGAGTTATTGTAAGTGTCCCTGTTCCCGGATCATAATTGGCATTTTTTGCCTCTCTCAGGTCTTTTGTAACCCAGTCCATAGCAAGTCTCAGTTCTGACTCAATTTTTATGTTATCTTTTCCAAACTTAAAGCTTCTATCGCTTACAATATAAATAAAACCTAAAACCCCCAGCAAAATTAAACCTACCCCCGCAGCAATGAGGAGCTCAACTATGGTAAGTCCTTTAATATTTTTTCCTTTTTTATTCATCAACTCTGGCTTTTTGTAATCCCACCTTCGGCAAAATAAGTGGAAAGCCTTCTTGTTATATTTCTTCCTGTCCTGGAGGTAAAATTCACAAGCACTGTAACCTCACTGAGAGCGGTTGCACCTGAAACAGGACTCACACTGACTGTGCAATAGTAAACTGTTCCTTCTCTTTGTATTGACTCAGGCTGGGAGGTTGCCACAAGTGGAGCACCACCTCTTAAACTCTCCATCTTCTCCTGAGCAATCTTGTCGGCAACAGATATCTGCTCCAGCTCCTGCACTGTAGCAAGACCTCTTGAAAAACCCACAACAACTCCTATTACAGCAACTGCTATAATAAAAATTGCTACCATTGCCTCAATAAGGGTGAAACCTTTCTGTGAGGAAAACATCACTCATCCTCACTTATAGTTAAGATATTTTTCAGCAAGACAATAAAATTCCAACCATTGCAAGATATTATATTAAAAAAAATTTGTCAAGCTTAAAACCTCTGCGGGGTTTGCAACCTGCTTCTCTATTGACAAGAACAAAAATTGTATTAACCTAACTTAACAGAATTCTATTTTAACACTGATTCTATTTTTAACCCTGTTAACATCGTTCTTTAAATATTGTTTTCATTTAGATAGACAGGTGAAAAAAGGCATTCCGGTTATTTACCCAAAAAGAGTTTCCACTTAAGGAAAGCTTTCTAACAAAGAAGGTAAGCTAATAATGAAAAATAGAAGAAAGGCAAGAGAACTTACCCTGCAGGTTTTTTATCAGGCTGATATGCGAAAAATCCATCCCACCCAGGCTTTAGAAGTAATCCTCTCCCGTTATCACTTCAAGCAAGAAGTGGAAAACTTTTCCAGAAAACTTGTTGAGGGCACACAAAAATTTCTCTCTGACATTGATAGTTTAATTAAAAAATATGCAAAAAACTGGACTCTTGACAGGATGGCAGCTATTGACCGCAATATTTTAAGGTTCAGCATATACGAACTTTTTTTTGTCAGGGAAGTACCCCCTGTTGTAAGCATAAATGAAGCAGTGGAAATAGCCAAGCGCTACGGCACAGAAGAATCAGGCAAATTCATAAATGGAATCTTAGACAAAATACACAAAGAAAGAGCCTCTGATAAAACTTTAAATTGGGAAAACTTTAAAGAAAAACTGAAAAATCCTTATCTTAAATCCTTTATTAACTTAAAAAAGAAATATGCTGTAAAAGCTTACCTTGTGGGAGGGTTTATAAGAGATAGCCTCCTGGGTATGGAACCAAAAGACTTTGACATCGTTGTTGCAGGTAGGGATTTTGAAATTGTGGAGAAGTTTGCCCGCTTTTATGGAAAAAGACCTGTAAATCTTGATGAAAACTTGAGAAGGGTTATTTTGCCAAAAGGATATCAGATAGATTTTAGCCTCCAGAAAAATTCTCTTGAAGAAGACCTCCTGGAAAGAGATTTTACCATAAATGCTCTTGCTCTTGAATTAAGCCATATAAAAATACCAAACCTTTATATCATAGACTTAAAAAGCGGGCTTGAGGACCTGTGTAACAGGAGAATAGTTCCTGTAAGTGATGAGGTGATTGAAAAAGACCCCCTTAGAATGTTAAGAGCTATAAGACTTAAATTGCAACTTGGCTTTGAAATAGAGAAAAATTTCTTTGAGGCAATTGGCGCAAAATGTAAGCTGATAAACAAAGTGGCAAAAGAAAGAATAAGAGAGGAGATCTTTCTGATACTGCAAAGTCCTTTCGCCGGAGAAAGCTTAAGTTCCCCTCCGGGTAGAAAACTCATAGAGGAAATATTTAAAGGTCCCTGTTATCCTGAAAATTTAAAATACATAGAAAAGATTATAAGTCAGGAAAAAGGTCTTTTGCAGGCTGTAAGAGAAAAGCTTATTTTGCATCTTGAGAAAAATATAGGAACCTCCTCCCGTCTTCAGGTGCTCAAATTAATGGCTCTTGTCTTTTTGGGTGAAGAGAAAGAGATTGAAGAAAAGAAATTAAAAAACAAAAAACTTGAAGCCATAACTTTAACCAACAAGGAGAAAAGAATAATAAGAAATTCTATAAAATCTTTACCCGACCTGCTTAAAATAAACGTGAAAAAAGAACCCGACCTCTCTCAACTTTCCCAGTTTTTCCTTGAAACAGGAGAAGAGACACCCGAGGTATGTCTTCTTGCATCCTGTTTAAAAGGTGAGGACAGGACATATCTTGATTTTATAGAAAAGGTTCTTTTACTCTTTTTTGAAAGATATAACTTAATTATTCAGCCTCCAAAAATTATCTCTGGAGATGACCTGATAAATACTCTGGGAATTGAGCAGGGTCCAAAGCTGAGCTTCATTCTTGGCAAAATACACCAGGCTCAAATTGAAGGTAAAATAAAAGAAAAAAAAGAGGCACTTGAATTTGCCCGCCTTCTTCTCGAAAAATAGTTGTGGGGGTCAGGTCTTAAAATCAAGCGGTTTGGTTGGTTTGGTTGATTTGGTTTGTTTGGTTTATTTGGTTGATTTGGTTGATTTGGTTTGTTTGGTTTGTTTGGTTGGTTTGGTTGGTTTGGTTGGTTTGGTTGGTTTGGTATGATGGTTTTCTGGCTCTTTTGGGTTTTTTGGTTTGCTGATATGGTGGGGGCAGGTAGTTAAAGCGGTTAAATTAGTAAATTAAGTATTTTACCACCCAGCAGGCATTAAATTTGCTTTTCCAGCCTTGTCAATACTTACCACCAATACAACATTTCCGGGTTTGGTCAGGTTTGACAAACCGTAGCTGATGTCAACTTCTCTTAACATGGTATCACCTCTTTTTTATCTTACTCTTTCCCCATTAAACATCAAAAATGCTTGATCTCAAGATGTGACCCCACCTTCTATTTCAGCCTTTCACTGCTCCTGCGGTTAAACCCTTAACAATTGCTTTCTGAGCAATTGAGAAGAATATAAGACCTGGCACTGCTGTAAACATAGCTGTTGCGGCAATTGAATCCCACTGAACGAGCTCATCTCCCACAAAGTAATGTGCGCCAACGGTTACAGGCTGAACATTGCGTGTATTTGTAAATATCATGGCATATAGAAATTCATTCCATGTCCACAGAAAAGTGATTATTGCAACTGCTGCTATTCCAATTGCAGAGACTGGGACAACAATTTTTAAAAAAGCACCCGTTCTTGAACATCCATCCACAATCGCAGAATCTATAAGGTCTTTGGGAAATACATCAAAAAATCCTTTGAGCATCCACACTGCAAGGGGATAGCATAAAAAGGTATTAAGGATGATAAGGCATGTATATGTATTTATAAGCCCAAACCAGCTCATTATTATGTAAAAAGGAACAAGAAGGGAAATGGGTGGAATTATTCTGGTTGATATAAATAAAAGAAGAACAACTCCTGATCCTTTATATTGATACTGGCTAAGTCCGTAGGCGGTGAAAAGACCCCCGAGCATAACAATTCCTGTTGTTCCAAGAGAGATTATAAGAGAGTTTAAAAGATGTCGTGGCAGAGGACTTCTGAAAATGACCTCCTCATATGCCTGGAGAGTTGGCTTGTGGGGAAAATAGGTGGGTGGCCACTGAAATGTTTCTGCGCGGGTTTTAAATGAAGTAAAAGCAGTAAAAATTATCGGAGAAAGCATAAAAAAGAGGACTACTATAAGCAGAATATAAGAGGTAAGAGGTCTTTCCAGGACAAATGCTGCAGCTTTTCTTATACTTCTTATTTTTAGCTTCAACTTTTTATTCCTTCTTGAAAATAAGGTAGACATAAAAACCGGCAAAGCTTAATATGAGAAGAAGTGTTACAACTCCAGCTGCTGAACCTGTCCCAAAGTTAACTCTTGTCCAGAGCTGATCAATTATGTAATATCCAAGCACATAAGTTGCTCTTGCAGGTCCTCCCTCGGTCATGGAAAATATAACATCTATAGTTCTGAAGGTGAACATACTTGTTATAAGAAGCCCGATAAATATCATCCTCTTGGTAAGAGGCAGGGTAATGTGGCGGAAACAATCAAAACAATCGGCTCCATCCACCCTTGCTGCATCGTAAAGCTCTGTGGGGATACTTTCAAGTCCAGCCAGTGTGAAAATACACATGAAAGGAATTCTAACCCAGGCATCTGCAACTATGCAACCTATCATGGCAAGGTTTGGGTCAGAGAAAACAGGTAGAGGTTTTGAGATAAGACCGAGTTTCATAAGAAAATCGCTGAATATGCCAACATTGGGATTGAATATCCATTTCCATATAAAACCAGAGATGACAAGAGGAACTGCCCAGGGAAACATAGAAAGAGACCTCAGAAATCCCGAACCTTTTGATACCTTGGATAAAAGAAGAGCTATAACAAGCCCTCCCACAAAAGTAAAGAAGGTTACCCCTGCTGCATAAACTGTGGTATTTTTTAAAGCGACCCAGAAAAGCCTATCGTTAAAAATGTAAAGATAATTTCTAAATCCGATGAACCTTATTGGGGGGAAGCTTGTGTAGCGCAAAAAGCTTGTTACAAAAAGAGTGCCAACTGGAAAGATAACAAGAGCTATAATGATAAGAAGCCCAGGAAAACTTAGTATTACTCCATATTTGCTGTTAGATACCTTCATATTCTTCTTTTTGCTGCAGGTCACCGGCTTGACCGGCAACCTGCATTGTATTTTTTATATTACATCATCATATCAATCTCAGCCTGAAGATTCTTTAAAGCCTTATCAGGATCCATTCCTTCAAGGACCACTTTCCCAAGGTATTCTTTGACCATATCAAGTGCCTCCATCATCGCAGGTGGATAAGATTCACCAATTTGTGCAGCCACGGTAGCTTTTCTCAGATCCACATTCACCACCTCCGCCTGGACAGCAGGATGCTCATAAACCATTGACATTACAGACTCATTTCCTTCAAGGTAAAGCTCATTGAACTGTGCCTGATAGCTTCTCTGATAATCAAACCAGAGCATGGCAGCTGCCTTTTTTGCAGGCGAGATATAGGGATTTATTGTCCAGGAATCATTTCCTGCTGGGGCAACTGCTCTGTTTCCTATTCCTTCCCATCCAGGGCTTAAAGTTACATCCCAGTCGTTCTGTATTCCTGTAGCAAATGAGGGATCGCGATACATATTCATGTAAACGCCACCTGTGATGGTAAAGCCTGCTTTTCCTTTAGCAAATACTTCAGGTGCCATACTCCACAGATACTCAAGTGAAGAGTCTGACATTCCACCTTTTAGCCACAAATCGGTGAAAATTTTCCAGGTGTCAGGGTCTATGACAAATTTTCCATTTTTTATAAGGCGTTTTCCCTGAGAATAGGTAAGCATTCCAAGAATCTGGTGTATCAGGTCAGGATCACCTGCTGCATAAACCATTCCGGAGTTTCCTGGACCAAGTGTATTTTTAGCCCAGGTATCAACTTTTCCACTTGCAGTAACAAGATCCTGCCAGGTTAAGGGAACAGTAACACCTGCCTGAGCAAGCCAGGAGGGTCTGTAGAAAAGGTGCATTGCCCAAAGACAGAAGGGAGATCCATAAAATTTGCCATCAATCCCCTTAATTGCATCAAGTAACTTGACAGGATAGAGTTTCTGAACTTCAGGGGTCCACAGCACATTCACTGGAACAGCCCAACCTGCAGCACTTAAGTGAGGTATCTCCAGCATTGAGCGGGTATTATAAAATACATCCACATCGGTTGATTTTGCCATTAAGGTAGATAGCTGTTTTGGCCAGAGAAGAGGATCTTTCATTTCTATTATTTCAAGGTGGATTCCTGTCATTTTCTCAAATATTTTTGCGTTTAAGACAGTAGCCGGGTCATGGACAAGAGATCCTGAATTGGTGAGAACAAGTTTGTCTACTCCCTTTGTTGCCTCTCTCCATCCCTCAGGAAGAATATAGCCTTTGAGCATACCTTTTTTACCTGATATCTTTACTCCGTAGTCGTCATATTCAGGAGGGATAACCTCCACAGGTCCCTGTGCTGTTATTCTCTCCACCATGGGAACAGGTTTGTCCCACTTGATATCCTGAGGTCCAACAGCCAGGACGCTGGAAGAAAGGGCAAAGATGACTGTTACAATCCCTGCTATTGCTGCTTTTTTTCTCATTTTTTACACCTCCTTTTAATTTTTTAAATTCCTTCTGAAAAATTCTTTAATATTAACTTGCCAGGAGATCTCTGTCATTGCATCTATGAACTCTGGTAGGTCGTCGGGAACTCTTTCTGTTACTATTTTTCCATCAATTACACATCAATTACAGCTGATACAGCTGACCACTCCCAGCTGTAAATTCCTCTCATAATGGTGACTGCATCCTTGCAGGCCTGCCAGCCAGCAAGCGGAGCTGTTGGTTTTCTTTTCCCGGCGAAGGAACCCTTTCATTTACCTTTCTTTTTCAAGGGCTATGGTAGTTCCTATTTGGCGAGCTACATCCAGAAAAGAGGGTGTGCAAGTGAAATCTATCTCTTCTGAAGGAGTGTAGGACTTCTCTCTTTCACCAAGCGCCTCTCTTACCTAAACTCTTGCGTCAAAAATCTGTTAGTTATTTTTTGAGCTGTTATCTGAAAGTAAAAATAACGATGAAAAATATTATTAACTTCTGCCTGGAAAAGAGGTAGTCAGGCAGATATCACAATCACAACATCAATATCACAATCACAACCGATAAGCTCACTTGATTTTTCGATCTTTAAAATACTATATTTTACCGATTTGTCAAGTTATAGAATCTCCATTGTCAATTAAATTTTAAAAGTGCACTGATTTTATGATGATTTAAACTTTAAAAGTGCACTTATTTGCATTTGCCGGATAAAGCAC
>JAGHCI010000167.1:0-4110 GCA_021160545.1 Candidatus Aerophobota bacterium
CAACAAACATGGGAATGGTTGTTTACGGAAAACCTTTTCTTGGACCCTGTACCGCAATGGCGGTAATGGAGCTTATAAGATCAACAGGAGTAAAGCTTTACGGAAAAGAAGCAGTTATGGTCGGTCACAGCGATATAGTTGGAAAACCAACAGCTCTTCTGCTTCTTGACCAATTTGTAACGACCTCTGTATGCCACATTGCTACAGGAGAAAGAGGAACACTTCCTGAGTATGTAAAAAAAGCAGAGATACTGATTGTAGCCGTGGGGAAGGCAAACCTTATAAAGGGTGAATGGATAAAAGAAGGAGCCATTGTGATAGATGTGGGTATTAACCGTGTGGGAGGAAAAATAGTAGGCGATGTAGAATTTGAAGTGGCAAAGGAAAGGGCATCTTATATTACACCTGTTCCTGGAGGTGTTGGACCGGTAACAACAGCAATGCTTCTTAAAAACACAATAGAGGCGACAAAGCTTCAACTTGAACAAAAATAAAACAATGAATTAAAAAGCTTAATTAGAAAGAATATCTATAACAGTTTGCTGAAGTGCAAGGGTAGGTTCTTTTTTGCCCTTTTTTATAGAGAGTTCTGTCTCTAATATTTTCTGGTGAGCAAAAAAAAGCCAGGGAAAGCTAAACTTTGTGCTTGCGTCTATATATTCTTTTGTTTTTTCTAACAAAAATCCGGAGTGTCTTTTAAATATATGCTGGCAGGCCTGGGAAGGGTTTATATTCGGAGAAAACTTTAAAAAAAGGAGAATCCTTATCTCTCTTGCAAGCATAGAAACTATTCCCAGAGGATCCTCTCCTTTTAAAAAAAGTCTGTTTAATCTGTAAAGAGCAAAGGGGAGATCTTTCTTCTTGAAAATATCAAGAAAGTCAAAGATATCTTCCTGGAATCTTTCCCCTGTAATCTTTCTAACATGAGAGCTTTCTATACAGGAGGAAGGATGCACAAAAGCAACAAGCTTTTCAATTTCCCCTTCCAGCAGAAAAAGATCTTTCCCTATTCTCCTGTATAATTCAAAGGCTGCATCTTCGGTTATAATTTTTCCTGCATCTTCAACTTTTTCTCTTATCCACTCAATCATTTCAAACTCATTCAAAGGACGAAAGAAAACAATTTTTCCTTCCTTCCCAAAGAAATTATAAAAACCTGTTCTGTGGTCAAAACCGTCTCCTGTAAAAACAACACAGGTAGACTTAACGGGATTTTTAAGATAAGAGAGTAAACTCTTCTGGTCTTTCAAACTTAACTTATCCGCTTCCTCCACCACTAAAAGTTGTCTTTCTCCCTTAAAAGGAAGCTGGAAAGCAAATTCTAAAATCTCCCTTGAACCACAGGACGTTGCACTTAAAACCTGGAAGTTAAAGTCCTCACCACCTGTAACAATTTTTTCTTTCAACTTCCTCAAAGCTTCTTTCTTAAAATACTCCTCCTTCCCCTCAAAAAGATAAAAACAGGCTATTTTTCCTTTCTCTATTTTACGCAAAAATTCTCTGTAGGTCATTTTAAAAAAAATCTGTAGCCTATAATTTTGTATATAAGCTTTGCGACGAAAAAATCTGGGGCAACCACTCCTGCAAGAGGAGAAAATTCCACAATGTCTGCTCCAACTATCTTTTTATGCCTTGCAGTGAATCTTATAATTTCCAGAATTTTATACCAGTCAAGACCACCTGGCTCAGGTGTTCCAACTGAGGGCATGAAAGATGGATCCATAACATCAACATCAACTGTAACATAAACAAACTCAGAAAGATGTTCCTTTATAATATTCTTCCAGCTATCAGATTGTAGAACCTGAAAGGAAGTTTGATAGGGGATAGCTTCTCTTTTAAGATACTCTGCCTCTTCTTTAGAGAAACTTCGCAAACCGAGCTCAACAAGAGAGAAACTGCACTCTTTTACTCTTCTCATTGCACAGGCATGATTGTAAGGAGAACCTTCATAAACATTCCTCAGATCAGCATGAGCGTCAAGACAAAGAACAGAAAGAGAGGAGTAAATCTTGCTCAGGGCTTTTACTATTCCTGCAGAAACTGTGTGTTCACCGCCTATAAATATGTAAAATTTTTCAGAATCCCATATTTTCTCTACATAACTGCAGATTTCTTTCACCGCTTCTTTCGGACCAGAAGAGGAACACTTAAAAGGAGCAAGGGTAAAAATACCAACCTCACAGGGTTCTGCACCAAGCTCTTCATCCCATAATTCAAGATTTTGCGAGGCTGTGATAATAGCAAAAGGTGCCTCCTTTGTTCCACCTTTGTAGGTTACAGTAGCCTCATAAGGAAGAGGGACAATCCTAACTTTTGATTTTTGAGAATCAACAAGAGATGAGGGAAGGTCAGCAAAATTTAGCCTGTAAGTTGATAGAAAGTTCATTTTATTATATATTTATAATCTTTATATTTTTCCCCATTTCAAATTGGGGAATAAAAGATCTCTTAAAACCCTCTTTTAATCTTAGAGCAAGAGCCTCTACCAGAAGAGGAAGTGCTACTGTAGCATCGCAATAGAGTGTAACCTTTCTTGCCTCAGGTGCTATTTTACCCCAGGATTGAGCCTCTTCCAGAGTGCAACCACTAAGCCCACCCCAGTGAGGCGGGTCAGTAATTATTTGAATAGCATAGTAATGACCACCTTTTTCTTCTCCTATTAAAGATAAGGTTACCTGAGTTTGCTGAATAAAGTTTTTGGGTGTCCCTCCACCTATGTAAATTACACCTGTCCTTTTCGCCTTTCCGGAAAGAAAAGCAGTCTCATAAACATCCCTTGCCACATCAAAATTTAAAAAAACCTTATCTGCAGCAAGAGCAATCCCTATGGAGGAATCACCTATAGCTGGACAATAAATAGGAAGTTTTTTTTCATAAGCTGCTGTGATTATCCCTTTTTCCTTTCCCTTTTTTGCAAGATTTTCTCCAAGATAGTATATAAACTCTCTTGTTGTGTAGGAATGGTTTCTGTCAAGAGTTCGAGCAAATTCTGCTATGAAATTATCGGCTTTTCTAAAACCCTCCTCAGGAGCAAGGGTATCGTAAATTCTATCCACGCCCTCCTCTTTAAGTTTTATATCATCAACAAAGGGGGTTCCCTGATAATGCTTTCCTCCAAGTGTCTCATACAAATCATGAAAAAGATTTGCCCCAGTTGAAACAAGACAATCAATAAGCCTTTTCTCAATTAGAAAAGATACAATTTTTCTCATTCCCGCAGGAACCATTGCTCCCGCAAGTCCAAGAAAAATAAACGTCTCGTCCTCCAGCATCCTCTGCCACACCTTGAATGACAGTCCAAGTTGCCTTGCTTGAAAGGAAAGTTTTCCCATTCTCTCAAGAACATCTTCCAAACTCCCTTTTCCCTTTACAACAAAAGGTTCAACAGGATTTTTGTTTAACATCATTCTCTCACTCCACAAAAACTGCTGCTGCTATCACCGTTGTCCAGAGTCCCCTTTTATCTCCCAGGGCAGACTGGGTAATGTTTGTGGTTTTAACTATTTGCCCACTTATTCTCCAGATTTCTTTCTTCTCATCATAACTTAAATCAGGGTCAAATTCAACTCCTAATATAGTGGCAAGCATGGAGGCTGCAAGGTCTTCTGCGTATTCTCCGGCTTCTTTCTCAGATTGACCAAAACTGTGATGTTCGGATAGATAACCGTAGTGATCTTTTTTACGAGGGATGGCAAGCCCTATGGAAGCGGCTATCAGCCTGTGTGGTTCGTTGGTAGCATTTTCTGCCAGGACACAGTAAACTATCTGCCCTGGAGATAAAAGTTTCTTGCCTTCTGCTTTGGAGATAATCTTGCATCCGGGAGGATAAATACTTGAGACCCTCACTATGTTATACTCCGCAAGGCCTGCATTTCTCAAGGCATCCTCAAAGGAAGCAAGTTTTTCCTTGTGTTTACCCACTCCTTTTGTCAAAAAAAGCTTTGTTGGATGCTTCACTTTCTCTCACCTGTTGAAGAATTTTTAGTTTCTTATTATATTTAAGAGAGGTAACTTGTCAAAGTTCCGCATTAAGAGAGAAAAACCTGAGAGAAAACTTAAAAAAGCAGTTTTAAAGTTTGCCAGAAAGGACTCAGGAGAAAATATAGC